>JAUHZH010000456.1 GCA_030426065.1 Gammaproteobacteria bacterium | reverse complement strand
GGTGGCAGATTGGTTGCGCCCCTGTTTCATCAATTGATCAATCGGTAAATACATCAAAGAATTGCTGTCATCACCGTCCATCACAATCTTGGCCGTATCACCCAAAACTGATTCCATGGTTTCCAAGTACATGCGCTGACGCGTCACTTCTGGTGCCATCTCATACTGCGTTCTGAGCAAATCAAATCGGTCTGCCTTACCCTTGGCTTCAGCAATAACAGACTCTTTATATGCTTCTGCTTCTTGGATGATTTTCAACACCTTACCTTCAGCTTCAGGAATCACTCGCTTGGCATATTCGTTGGCTTGGTTGATGTATGTTTTTTGGTCTTCGCGTGCTTTGACTACATCATCAAAAGCTTCTTTTACATTTCTGGGTGGATGTACCTCAGTGATGTTCACTTGGCGAATTTCTATACCGGCCACGTATTCGTTCAACATGGCTTGCAATTCGCTTTGCACTTTGAAATTCACATCGGTGCGGTTTTCATTCACAATGTGATCCAAGGTGCTGGTTCCAGCCACTTGTCTCATCGCACTTTCTGCCACTTGTGACACCGTGTTTTGTGGGTTACTGATGTTGAACAAGTAATCGTTCACTCGAGTTTCATCGATGCGGTATTGAATGGAATAATCAATTTCAATCAAGTTTTTGTCTTCGGTTAACATTTGGCCGCTGTTGTCTTCTTGACGCACGGTTTCCACATTGACTTTATAAACTTGAGCGAAAGGCTTGGGTAGAGTGAAATTCAAACCGGGTTGCATGGTGTGAGAATACTCACCAAAAATCAACACCACACCCCTTTCTGGTTGGTCGATTCTATACGCTGCACTCCACAATGACGGGCCGAGTATGGCCATCACAAAAAATAAAATGGGGGCTTGTGCACCGTTGTTATTGGAGGATCCACCACCGCCAAATAAACTTTTCAAAGAATTGAAAAAGTCACTAAAAATCTGATCAAACCCTTGTGGCTCATTGCCGCGATTGGGTTTGTTGGGCTTGTTAGGTCCCGATTGATTGTTGCCAGGTTCATTCCAAGGCATGTTAATCTCCGAAAATATTGTCTTTGTGGGCGCTTTGATTGTGTTCGGTCAATAATGATGCCACAAACCGACCTTCAGCACCATTTGCTTTGGCCATTTGATGCCACTTTTCAATCGCCATATCGACAGTCAAAAACCAGTTTCCCGCCTCATCAAACGCTTCGTTTTTAACGGCGTCAGCTTGATAAAACTGCGCCCGCAAACGCGCTTCAGACAAAGGCAGGCTGAAATCCAGTGTTAGATGGGTACGATTGAGCCGTTCTTCAATGGCTTTCATCAATAAATCCACACCTTCTTCAGTATATGCAGAAAGCCAGACCTTGTCAGCCGAACCTTCATGTCCTTTTTGCCAATTGGCCTCGGCACCCGAGGCATCGATTTTATTGTAAACCTCTATCACTGGCACGTCT
>JAUHZH010000111.1 GCA_030426065.1 Gammaproteobacteria bacterium | reverse complement strand
AATTTTATCGGCAACAAATGCAGTGGTTTGGCGGCATGGGCATCATCGTTTTGGCCGTCGCGGTATTACCCATGTTACGCATCGGTGGTATGCAGATTTTCAGGGCCGAAACACCGGGTCCCATGAAAGACCAAAAACTGACGCCCCGGATCACGGAAACAGCCAAAGCCCTTTGGTACATCTACTTGGGCATCACGGTGATGTGCGCTTTCAGTTATTTCGTTGCTGGCATGAATTTATTTGATGCCATTTGCCATGCTTTCACAACCATTTCAATTGGTGGTTTTTCTACCCACGATGCCTCGATGGGGTATTTCAACAACGCTTTGATTGAAGCCGTGGCGGTGGTGTTCATGATGGTGGCTGGGATCAATTTTGCCTCTCACTTCATGGCATGGAAGTCTTCTTCAATCAGAACCTATTTGTTGGATGCCGAAGTTCGGGTGTTCTTGGGTTTCATGGTGTTGGCTTCAGCCCTGACATCGTTTTATGTGTACACAACGGGCACCGCTGATTCTTTATTCGAATCGATCCGACAAGGGACCTTTCAAGCCGTTTCCATAGGCACCACAGCGGGTTTCACAACCGAGCCATTTTACTTGTGGGCGGGCGCCTTGCCCTTGATGTTGATTTTGTTCAGCACCATCGGTGGTTGTGCGGGCTCAACCGGTGGTGGCTTCAAAGTCATTCGCATGATCCTGCTTTTTAAGATGAGCATGCGTGAGCTTTACCGATTGATCCACCCCCACGGCAAGTATTTGGTTAAGATCAATGACAAAACCATCAACTACCGGGTGCTGGACTCGGTGTCAGCCTTCTTTGTTCAGTTCTTGTTTTTGCTGTGTGTGTTCACCTTGTTGTTGGCGGCATTTGGTGCCGACATGGTCACGGCTTTTTCATCATCTTTGGCCTGCTTGACCAATTTGGGTCCGGCCCTGGGTGAAGCCGGACCACACTATGCCAACATCGCCGATGGCGGCAAATGGGTCCTTTCTCTGGCCATGATTTTTGGCCGACTTGAATTGTTCACTTTGTTCATTTTGCTGATCCCTGCCTATTGGGAATTTTGATGGGTTTGGCTTTCTGACTGCCACACAGTAAAATAGCGCCTTCTGACAAAAGAGACTCAAGATGGGAAGAGCATTTCAAAACAGAAAAGAATCCATGGCCAAAACTTCTGACGCCAACGCCAAGGTGTACAGCAAATTCAGCCGTGAAATTTACGTGTGCGCCAAACAAGGCGGTGTTGAACCTGATGGTAACTTGGCATTAAGGAGCCTGTTAGACCGCGCCAAAAAAGCCCAAGTACCCGCTCACGTCATCAGCAAAGCTTTGGACAAAGCCAAAGGCGGTGGCGGTGAAGATTTCTCTGTGGCGAGGTATGAAGGTTATGGCCCGGGGGGATGCATGGTGATTGTTGATTGCTTGACCGATAACCCGAACCGCACTTTTGGAGATGTGCGCTTGTGCTTCACAAAAACCGATTGCAAAATCGGCACCCAGGGTGCGGTCAGCCACATGTTTGACCACAGTGCCATTCTGGCGTTCGCCGGTGATGATGAAGACGCCGCTTTGGAAGCATTGATGGAAGCTGATGTCGATGTCACCGATGTTGAATGTGAAGATGGCATGATCACCGTTTTTGCACCACACACGGAATACTACAAAGCCAAACAAGCCTTACAAGAAGCATTCGAAGGCATTGACTTTGAAGTCGATGACATCCAGTTCGTGCCACAAAGTACCGCCCCCATTACCGATGAAGAGCAATTGGCTTTGTTCGACAAATTCATCAACATGTTGGAAGACTTGGAAGACGTACAAAACGTGTTCCACAATGCCGAAGTTTGACCTCGTTTGGTGTTCTGCACCAGTGTAGTGCCCTGTACTTGGCTGGGTTATCAGAAGCCAAATAGAGGACACCACACTAAGACAGGCCTTGTTGACTTCTTTGCGTCTCACAAGGCCTGTTCAATCAAGAAAACAAGCCAATTTTGGCACGCTCTTTTTCTATCGAATTCAACAGCTGCTGGTACAGCCCCGGTCTGCTGTTGGGATCAAAAGACAAGCGGACCAATTCTCGCTGCAAAAATCGAATTCTTTTTTCCACAGCCGAAGACCTTTTGAGCTTTTGGTTTCTTTTTTGAATGTTAGAGATTGGATTGATTGTGTTCATGATTTCACCCTTTTTCATTTCATGTGAACCATTGTAGGAAACGATTGAAAAAAAATCTGTCCATGTTTACTGATGTGCGTGTAGCAAAATGTCAACATCAGCGCCAGAGCCGTTCACACCAGTTAGTGTACTGAACTTGGTGGGCTATTAGCGGACTGTGAAACTGCCCTATACAAGGCGTCATCCGCTGGGAATGGCCACTTCCTTTTCAAGGATGACAACGCAGTAGAGGGCGGTTTCCCAGTTCGCCCGAAGGGAAGCCATCAAATGCCCCAATACGGCGTTGCAGCTTTTGCTAAGGGGATGGCCATTACCTGCAAGCTGCGCCTTGTCTTGGCGCATTTGATGACTTCTGATAACCTATCCAAGTTCAGGACACTACACTAGGTTGCAGTCAAAGCATCTATTCTGTAAGATTCACTTACCTGTTTGATTACTTTGAATCGCTTTGTGGACGCACTTGAATTACGCATATTGATCGCTGTCATTGGCCTCATTATTTTGGGCTTGATGTACTATTTTGGCAGCCGCAAACCCAACATCACCCGGAGCGATTTCGAAGAAGACGAACTGTTTCAAATTGACCCCACCCTGGAACAAGAAAGCCACAACATCCCAGCCAAGGCCTTGGTCAAATCTGACACCAAAAACCATGGCAAAGTCGTGACGCTGTTTTTACATGCCAAAGACGGTTTGCAGTTTGACTGGCACCAAATCAAAGACGCGGCCCACAAAGCAGGTCTGGAATACAGTGATGATCATTTGTTTTATCGTTACCGCCGCATAGGCAACGAAAAAGAAATGTTGTTTTTGGTTGCCAACATGCTCAAACCAGGTATTTTTGATGTCGACATGCGCACCACTGGGTTGGCATTCATCATGCAGCTGCCTGGCACCATGAGTGCTTTGGACATGTGGGACACCCTTTTCCCTGTAGCAACCCGAATGTGTGAAATACTCGATGGCTACCTGACCGATGACAACCATTCGGCCTTTTCTCGCCAAAGGATCGCGTCCATGCGAGAAGAAATGCGCCAATTTGAAATCAACAACCCATGAATTCAACACCTCGTGCAGACTACCTGTCACTGGTACAGCAGCTGAATCACCATGCCAAACAGTACTATGTTCACGACGACCCTGAAATCAGTGACGGTGAATATGATCGCCTCTATCAGGCCTTATTAGCATACGAAGCCGAACACCCTGATCACATCGCCTCTGATTCACCTTCCCAGCGTGTCGCCGATCAACCCTTGTCACACTTTGAAAGTGTGGCGCATGCTTTGCCCATGTTGTCATTGGGCAACGTTTTCACTGAATCAGAACTCCACGCGTTTGACGAACGTATTCAAAAACAGTTGCTCAAATCAGGTGCTGAACTCAAAAGCAATGTGGCCTACGCAGCCGAACCCAAGTTGGATGGTTTGGCCGTCAGTTTGCGCTACGAAAACGGCCAATTGGTGATGGCGGCCACACGGGGTGATGGCAGCCAAGGTGAAAACATCACAGCGAACATCAAAACCCTGCCCTCTGTGCCCCTGAAACTGGCCACCGAACACGCGCCCGAATTGCTCGAGGTCAGGGGAGAAGTGGTGATGCCACGTTCTGGGTTCAAAAAATACAATGAGTGGGCAGAAGCCCATGGGGAGAAAGTGTTTGCCAACCCCCGCAACGGTGCGGCCGGTTCTTTGCGACAATTGGATCCTCGCAAAACGGCACAACGCCCCCTGTCCTTTTATGCTTATGCTTTGGGCGCCACCAGCGATTCGGTTCAATTCACACGACACTCCGATTCCATGCAATGGTTGAGCGAACTGGGTTTTCAAATCAATGCGCTCAATCAAGTGGTCATTGGCGCGGCCGGGTGCATGGCATATTACCAGCACATCGGACAAGTCCGTTCAAGCTTGGATTTTGACATCGATGGGGTGGTTTACAAAGTCGATGATTTGGATCACCAAGCCGCTTTGGGCTTTGTTACTAAAGCGCCCCGGTGGGCCACAGCACACAAGTTCCCCGCTGAGGAAGCCACCACCCAAATTGACAACATCGAAGTTCAGGTCGGACGAACCGGCAGCATCACACCGGTGGCTCGCCTCAAACCCGTCACAGTCGGTGGCGTCACGGTCACCAACGCCACTTTACACAATGAAGATGAAATCAGGCGCAAAGACGTTCGCGTTGGAGACACTGTTTTTGTCAGGCGCGCGGGCGATGTGATCCCAGAAGTGGTCAAAGTGGTGCTCAGCAAACGGCCTGAGAACAGCCAAGCCTTCGTCATGCCCAGTCATTGCCCAGTCTGCCAAAGTGAATTACACAAACCCGAAGGAGAAGCGGTGCTGCGCTGCCTCAATGGTTTGGGTTGTGACGCCCAACGCAAAGAAGCGATCAAACACTTTGCTTCCCGAAAAGCCATGGACATCGATGGATTGGGCGATAAACTGGTAGAACAATTGGTCGATGCCGGATTGATCAACAACCCTGCCGACCTCTACCAAATCACAGAATCACAAGCCGCCGGGTTGGAACGCATGGCAAGCAAATCGGCGCAAAACCTGTTGACCGGAATTGAGAAAAGCAAACAAACCACCCTGCCTCGTTTTTTATATGCGTTGGGCATCAGGGAAGTGGGAGAAGCCACGGCTTTGACTTTGGCGAACGAATTGAAATCTTTGGACGCCATCATCCAAGCCGATACCGATACATTGGTTGCCTTACCTGATGTGGGCACCGTTGTGGCCGACCGGATCTTGGCCTATTTCAAACAACCAGAAAACCTAAAAGTCATCCATGACTTATTGGACCATGGCATCCAATGGCCTGCCATTGAATCAATAGACGACGCACAACAGACCCTGGCCGGCCAAACGGTGGTGTTGACCGGTAAGCTGAACCAACTGACCCGCAGCGAAGCAAAATCTGCTTTGCAAAACCTCGGGGCCAAAGTGACCGGTTCTGTTTCAGCCAAAACCGACCTGCTAGTGGCCGGTGAAAACGCCGGCTCTAAGCTCACCAAAGCCCAAGAATTGGGCATTCAAGTGGTGGATGAACAGTGGTTGATCGATCAAATCACTGATTGAGTCAGCATAACGCCCTGTGCCAGTGTAGTGTCCTGAGCTTGTGTAGTGTCCTGTACTTGGTCAGGTAATCAAAACCCTGTGCCTAAGCGCAAATAAAAGCGCAATTCACCGTCACGAGAATACCCACTGCCAAGGAACAACACCGTGTCTTGCACATCAAAGGAAATGCCAGCTGACAGTCCGTATTTCATGTCTTTCAATTGGATGTTGTTTTGCCACACATTGCCCCAGTGGCTTTTGACAATCACATCCGGGCTGCCGACCACAGGCAATTTGATTTGAGGCAATTCAGTGAACCAACCGACTTCCGCGACAAAAGCATTCAAGCCCAACAGTGCATGGGTCGGGTAGCCAGCAAAATCATCAATGCCACCGTATGCGAACAGGTACTCATCGTTGCGCGTTAGGTGAGAAAATGCAGCTTTAAGCCCGATACTCAACGCCGACCGTTCCAACATCGGAAAGTGGCGGTAGCCGCTGAATTTAAGCCATTGAACCCGGTCAAAAACACCCAACTCGGCACTGAAGTCATCGCCAAATCGGGGCGCAATCGCTTTTTCCAAGGTGTCATAACCGTACTGGATTTTAATCCCCACGGTGCGGTCTATCGCCGTGTTGAAGTCGACCACATTGATGGTGGAGACCACACTTTCATCCATGTACCAAAGGCCCGCTCGCCATTCTGTGTTTTCAGATGGGTTGTATCCCAAGCCCAATCCAAAGCCATATTCTTTGAGGTCATATTCTCCAACCGCATCCAGTCCATGGAAAAAACGCCGGTTTTCTTTGGCCAAGTACAAATCTGCAGTGGCAAAAAAACGTTCATCAAAATCCAACGGTTGGTATAACTCAGAATGCCAGGACAACACCGAACCCAAACTGATGTCATTGGTCCAGTGCGCGCCTTTGCTGTTGATGTTGTGGCGCTGGTGCCTGATCAACATCGACAAACGGGTGTTGGAATCGTAGTCATCGGCCACTTGCAAGCCAAACTTCAAGTAGTCAGGCCCCCATTTTTTTTCTTTCACCTGAAAGGTCACGCCTTTACCCTGCTCACTTTCCGTGATGTGGTAAGTCATGACTTGGATGTCTTCTTCACCGGCCACAATTTCATCGGTGCGCCTTTGCAAAGTCTGAACATCAAAAGGCTGTCCAATCAGGTCCTTGGTTTTGTTGTAAAGCCTTTTGGTTGCAGTCCTTTTGTTGCCCTCGATGTCAACAAACTGGATGACGCTTGGGATGTCCCTCGGCAAAAAATTACGGCTTTCCAAATGGGCCATGAAAGCTTGGTCATCCAATCGCAACCCTTCGAGCGCGGCTGAATGTTCGAACACACTCAAATACCCCAAATTGGCAAAGGTTTTGCTTTCCTTGAAATCAGATGCCGTCAATTCTCCCAGTTCTGGCGCGATCAAAATGTCTGCCAATTTGGATGACCTGATGGTGTTTTGAACCAAGCTGACATCGATGCTTTGGTAAGTGACCGAAATCAAAGAAGAGTTCTCATCGACCTGGGCCAAAGGCGAGGCGATGTTGACGGCAATCACGATGTCGGCACCCATGGCCTTGACCACATCCACTGGCAAGTTGTTCAGAATCCCACCATCAACCAGCATCCTGTCGTGGTGTTTGACCGGGCCGAACAACAGCGGCACGGCCATTGAAGCCCGCATCGCCATCGCCAAATCACCATGATCAATGACATAAGGTTCACCGGCATTGAGGTCTGTGGTGACGGCCCTGAACGGGATCGGGAAATCATCAAACGATTCTATTTCAAAAGCACCGACAATCCGTTGCAATTCCAGCATCACCTTGTGGTCACTGGCTATCCCGGTGCCCGTTTTG
>JAUHZH010000110.1 GCA_030426065.1 Gammaproteobacteria bacterium | reverse complement strand
CAACGGTTCGCTTTCTTTTCAAGTCACGTTGGACCATAGATTGTTTAGCCATGTCAATTACCTACCTTTAAATGGAAAATCAAACTCGTCAAGTAACATGCGAGCTTCCTCATCATTTCGGGCATTGGTGGTGATGGTGATGTCCATACCACGCAAAGCGTCGATTTTATCGTATTCGATTTCAGGGAAGATGATTTGCTCTTTAACACCCATTGAGTAGTTACCACGTCCGTCGAATGACTTCGGGTTCAAACCACGGAAGTCACGAACACGAGGCAATGAAACGTTCACCAAACGATCCAAAAACTCATACATTTTGTGTCTGCGCAATGTCACCTTACAACCAATCGGCCAACCGTCACGGATTTTGAAACCCGCCACAGATTTTTTGGCTTTGGTTATGATGGGTTGTTGCCCTGTGATTTTGGCCATGTCGCCAGTGGCGCTGTCCAAAACTTTCTTGTTACCTACGGCTTCACCGACGCCCATGTTCACAGTGATCTTAGTGATTTTCGGCACTTGCATCACGTTAGCGAACTTGCCCGATTTCAGCAGCTTAGGTACCACTTCTTCTTTATAGTATTTTTCTAATCTGGCCATGTTACACCTCATTAAGCGTCAACTTGTTCACCATTGGATTTAAAGACGCGAACTTTTTTACCGTTATCCGCTACTTTAAAACCAACCCTTTCGCCTTTCCCAGTGGCGGCGTTAAACAACATCACGTTAGAAGCATGAATCGGCGCTTCTTTGGTTTTGATGCCGCCCTTTTCGTCAATTTGTGGGTTGGGCTTAACGTGCTTCTTGACCAAGTTCACGTTGTCAACCAACAAACGGTCGTCTTGCATTACTTTCAAGACGGTACCTGTTTGACCTTTACTGCGTCCGGCAATTACGATGACTTCATCACCTTTTTTAATTCTTTGCATGATCGTTTCCTTATAAAACTTCCGGCGCAAGCGAAATGATTTTCATGAAATTACCAGCTCTCAGCTCACGGGTTACGGGGCCGAAAATCCTGGTGCCAATGGGTTCCAGTTTGCTGTTCAGCATCACCACAGCATTGCCGTCGAAACGAATCAAAGATCCGTCGCTGCGACGAACGCCTTTTTTGGTTCTGACGATAACAGCGTTATAAACTTCACCTTTTTTAACTTTGCCACGTGGAATGGCTTGTTTTACAGAGACTTTAATGATGTCTCCAATACCAGCATAACGACGCTTAGAGCCGCCCAATACTTTGATACATTGGACTTCTTTGGCACCTGAGTTGTCGGCAGCTGATAATCTAGATTGCATTTGAATCATGGTCAGTACCTCTTATTTGGCTGCTTCTACGATTTCAACCACTTTCCAAGATTTGGTCTTGGAAATGGGTCGACATTCCGCGATGCGCACAAAATCACCTTCTGAACATTTGTTTTCAGGATCATGCGCATGGACTTTGGTCGACTTCTTGACGTATTTCTTGTACAAAGGATGCTTGATCTTGCGCTCAATCATGACTGTAACAGTCTGATCCATTTTGTCGCTTGTGACCACGCCGCTTTTGGTTTTCTGTACTTTATTTTCTGTAGTCATGACATTATCCTTTCACTTGATTCATTACGGTACGGACGCGAGCAATGTTTCTGCGAACGTCACGTAATAAATGCACCTTGGTCAATTGACCGTTACCTCTGGCCATTCTCAAGTCGAATTGTTGTTGCAACAACTTGTTCAATTCGTCTTGCAATTCAGCCAAATTTTTACTTTTCAATTCTTTAGCTTGCATTTACATCACCGTACGTTTAATGAATGTTGTTTGTACAGGAAATTTAGCACCTGCTTTTTCAAAAGCTGCGCGGGCCATGTCTTCAGACACACCTTGGATCTCATAGATCACACGGCCTGGCTTGATGGCAGCTGCCCAAAATTCAATGTTACCTTTACCTTTACCCATCCTTACCTCGATTGGCTTGGCTGTGATTGGTTTGTCAGGAAACACACGAATCCACAATTTACCGCCCCTTTTTACGTGACGCGTGATGGCACGACGACCGGCTTCAATTTGACGTGCAGTCAACAAGCCGCGGGTGGTGGCTTTCAGACCAAAATCACCGAAACTGACTTTGTTACCACCGTGTGATAAACCGCGGTTTCGACCTTTTTGGTATTTTCTGTATTTGGTTCTCTTAGGCTGTAACATTATTTCTTACCTCGAGACTTTTTGTTCGCTTTCTTTTCAGATTCTTGGGTGTGCTTTTCCAAATCGAAAACTTCACCTTTATAAATCCAAACTTTGATGCCAATCACACCGTATGTGGTGTGTGCTTTGTACGTGGCATAATCGATGTCAGCACGCAAGGTGTGCAAAGGCACTTGGCCTTCACGGTACCATTCTGTACGTGCAATCTCAGCACCGTTCAAACGACCAGCAACTGCGACCTTGATGCCCAAAGCGCCCAAACGCATGGCACTGCCTACGGCGCGCTTCATGGCGCGACGGAACATGATGCGTCGCTCCAACTGAGAAGCGATGCCTTGTGCCACCAACAATGCGTCCAATTCAGGCTTTCTGATTTCATTGACGCTGACGTGCGTTGGCAAACCCATGATTTTTGAGACTTCGTTTTTCAACAATTCGATGTCTTCGCCTTTCTTACCAATCACGATGCCTGGACGGGCAGTGTGGATGGTGATTCTGGCGTTCTTCGCTGGACGCTCGATTTCGATTTTGCTCACCGAAGCGTGCTTCAACTTGTCTTGCAAGTAAGTGCGCACTTTGATGTCTTTGATCAACTGATCAGCAAATTCACCTTTCTCAGCGTACCATTTCGAATTGTGTTGTTTCGAAATACCCAGTCTGATTCCAATTGGATGTACTTTTTGACCCATAATTCTGCCCTTACGATGCTTCAGCCACTTTCACAGTGATGTGGCTGGTTCTTTTCAAAATACGTGTACCACGACCTTTGGCGCGGGCGCGGCCGCGTTTCAAAGTCGGACCTTCATCAACGAAGATCGAACTCACGTACAACTCATCAACGTCTAAACCGTTGTTGTGCTCGGCGTTGGCCACTGCACTCATCAAGGCTTTTTTGACGATTTGGGCAGCCTTTTTCGGACTGAAGGTCAACAGCTGTTCAGCTTGTTCAACATTCATGCCACGGATTTGGTCTGCTACCAATCGGACTTTTTGAGCCGATATATTGGCTCTTCTATACTTAGCTACAACTTCCATCATCTCTTACCTTTTAGCTTTCTTGTCGGCAATGTGCGACCTGAATGTACGAGTTGGTGAAAACTCACCCAGCTTGTGACCGACCATTTCTTCCGAAATCAATACAGGCACGTGCTGTTTTCCGTTGTGTACAGCTAAGGTCAAGCCCACCATTTCTGGCAAAATCATGGATCTGCGAGACCATGTTTTGATTGGCTTCTTGCTGTTTTCTTCTACGGCCTTCTCAACTTTTTTCATCAAGCTGATGTCTACGTAAGGCCCTTTTTTAAGCGATCTTGGCATACTGCGTTACCACCTTATTTCTTGTTTCTGCGACGAACAATGAACTTGTCAGTTCGTTTGTTCTTACGCGTTTTATGTCCTTTGGTTGGGACACCCCATGGAGTAACAGGGTGACGACCACCAGAGGTCCTACCTTCACCACCACCGTGTGGATGGTCAACTGGATTCATCGCAACACCACGAACGGTTGGGCGAATGCCTCTCCAACGAGATGCACCGGCTTTACCGATTTTTTCGAGGTTATGCTCTGAGTTAGAAACAGTGCCCAATGTCGCGCGACATTTTGCTGGGACTTTTCTCATTTCACCTGAGCGCAAACGCAAAGTGGCATAAGCACCTTCTTTTGCGACCAGACGCACAGATGTACCCGCAGAACGAGCCAACTGTCCGCCTTTACCAGGCTTCATTTCTACATTGTGAACAACAGAACCCACAGGGATGTTGTCCAATGGCAAAGCGTTACCAGCTTTGATGCCAACTGAAGTACCAGAAACGACAGTCATGCCAGCTTCCAATTCTTTAGGCGCCAAAATGTAACGTTTTTCACCATCTGCGTATGACAACAAGGCAATGTATGCACTGCGGTTTGGATCGTATTCGATGCGAACCACTTTGGCTACGATGTCGTCTTTGTTTCTTTTGAAATCAATGATGCGGTACTTTTGCTTGTGTCCACCACCGCGATGACGCGTTGTGATGCGACCGTAGTTATTACGACCACCTGTTTTTGATTTCTTTTCTGTCAAGCTGGCTTCAGGGCGACCCTTGTACAAGCCAGTTCTCTTCACTTTAACTGTGCCGCGACGGCCAGGAGAAGTTGGTTTTAAAATTTGTAATGCCATGATAGTTCTCCCAATTATTCAGCTTTCGTGCCAAAGTCGATCATTTGATCAGCTTGGATGCGCACATAGGCTTTTTTCCAATCTGGTCTTTTACCGGCTTTCATGCGGAAGCTTTTGGTTTTACCTTTCACATTCAAAACAGATACGTTTTCCACGTTCACTTGGAACAATTTTTCCACAGCTGTTTTGATTTGCTCTTTGTTTGCCGATTTGGCCACTTTGAACACGTATTGGTTTGACAATTCACCAACACGGTTTGATTTCTCAGAAATCACTGGTGCCAAAATCGTTGTGTACAAATTATTCAAACTCATGACAACCACTCCTCAACTTGTTTCACTGCGTCAACAGTCAACACCACTTTGTCTGAGTAAACCAAGTCAACTGGCGTCAAGCCCAAGACGTTGGTCACATAGATGTGAGGGATGTTGTTGGTGGAACGCAATAAGTTTTCACTTGGCTCATTGGTCACCAAGCATGCTTTCTCTACACCGTGTTTTTTCAACAAGTCAACACCTTCTTTGGTTTTGCCGTTGGCTGTGTTCAGCTCATCGACAACCACCAAGCGCTCGTTGCGAACCAATTCTGAAAAAATTGATTTCATCGCAGCGCGGTACATTTTGGTGTTCACTTTCTTGGTGAAATCACGTGGTTGTGCTGCGAAGGTTTTACCACCACCAACCCAAATCGGGCTGCGAGAAGTACCTGCACGGGCACGACCTGTTCCTTTTTGTTTCCATGGCTTGGCACCGCTGCCGCTGACAGCTGAACGGTTTTTCTGTGCTTTGGTTCCAGCACGGCCTGTTGCCATGAAAGATGTCACCACTTGGTGAATCAAAGCTTCTGAATAATCTCTGCCGAAAACAGCTTCTGAAACTTCAACTTTTGATTTTTTACCTGATACATTCAGTTCCATGATATTTCTCCGTTCTCCGTTATGCCAAAGGACGAACAACCACAGTGCCGGTCTTGGCGCCAGGTACGGCACCTTTGATCAACAACAAGTTGTTTTCTGAATCAACTTTAACCACTTCCAAGTTCTTGGTGGTCACGCGATCATCACCCATGTGGCCAGACATTTTTTTGCCTTTGAATACACGACCTGGAGTTTGACACTGACCGATAGAACCTGGGGCTCTGTGAGACAAAGAGTTACCGTGGGTGGCATCTTGCATACGGAAGTTGTATCGCTTGATCACACCTTGGAAACCTTTACCTTTCGAAGTACCTGTTACGCGAACTTTTTGACCGTCTTCAAACATGGTCAATTCCAACACATCACCTGCGTTGAAAGATTCGTCTGTACGGAATTCTTTGACAATGGCACCCGCTTCAACACCAGCCTTCTTGAAGTGACCGGCAGTGGGGGCATTGACTTTGGAAGCTTTCTTTGCACCAGTAGTGATTTGAATGGCATTGTAACCATCCGAATCTACTGTTTTGACTTGAGAGACCACATTGGGCTCTACTGAGACAACAGTGACTGGTACCGACACACCTTTGTCATTAAAGATGCGAGTCATTCCAACTTTTTTACCAATAATACCTAATGACATGATGTTTCTCCTTAGTTCAATTGAATTTGAACATCAACACCCGCAGACAAGTCCAGTTTCATCAATGCATCCACTGTTTTGTCGTTGGGATCAACAATATCAACCAAACGCTTATGAGTACGAATCTCATATTGATCACGAGCGTCCTTGTTCACGTGAGGAGAAATCAATACAGTGAAACGTTCTTTTTTGGTTGGCAGTGGGATGGGACCACGAACCTGCGCACCTGTTCTTTTCGCCGTATCGACAATTCTTCCTGCTGATTGATCAATCAATTTATGATCAAACGCCTTAAGTCTTATTCTGATTTTTTGACCAGCCATGTTAATTTGCCTCTAATTAAAAAAGCAGTGACTTTTCGTCACTGCCATAACAAAGTTTAATTATTCAATAATTTTTGCTACTACACCCGCACCCACAGTGCGGCCACCTTCACGAATCGCGAAACGCAAACCTTCGTCCATCGCAATCGGTGCAATCAATTCAACAGTCATTTTGATGTTGTCTCCTGGCATAACCATTTCAACACCTTCTGGCAACTCACATGCACCAGTTACGTCTGTTGTTCTGAAGTAGAACTGCGGTCTGTAGCCTTTGAAAAATGGCGTGTGACGGCCACCTTCGTCTTTGCTCAAGACGTACACTTCTGCCTCGAATTTCGTGTGGGGCGTAATTGTACCCGGTTTTGCTAGCACTTGTCCACGCTCAACTTCATCTCTTTTCGTTCCACGCAACAAAATACCCACATTATCGCCCGCTTCACCCGTATCCAACAGCTTACGGAACATCTCAACACCAGTACAAGTGGTGGTGGTGGTGTCACGGATACCAACGATTTCAATCTCTTCACCCACGTTAACAACGCCAGTTTCAATACGACCAGTTACAACCGTACCACGACCAGAGATCGAGAAGATGTCTTCAATGGGCATCAAGAAAGGCTTGTCAGTTTCACGCTCAGGTGTTGGGAAGTAAGCATCCATCTCATCCAACAATTTCAATACCGCTGGGGCACCGATGTCAGAAGTGTCGCCTTCCAAAGCTTTCAAAGCCGAACCTTTAACCAATGGTGTGTCATCACCAGGGAACTCGTAGTCGCTCAACAACTCACGAACTTCCATCTCAACCAATTCCAACAACTCTTCGTCGTCAACTTGGTCGCATTTGTTCAAGAACACAACGATGTGAGGCACACCAACCTGACGAGCCAACAAGATGTGCTCAC
>JAUHZH010000109.1 GCA_030426065.1 Gammaproteobacteria bacterium | reverse complement strand
AAAACGGTCTTACATCCGCAGCAAATTACTGGCCCATGCACTGAGGCAGCACGGCTACCGCAACGTGGAGATCTTGGCCTTGGGTGCCGTCCTGCCCATCGACACCGATGACAGCCCAACTGGGCGCTACAAAAACAACCGCACAGAAATTTGGGTGACAAAAGAAGCGCATCAATTAGGTTCTATTTGGCCTTGAGCATGGCAATCATGGCGGCAAAATTGTCGCTGTTGGTTTGGCGGACCTCGGCTTCCGTTTTTTCTTCTTTGGGGTGTCCGCTCGCCATTTGAATGGGGATCTCATCGATGAATCGACTGGGGCCAAAGTGCCTTGATTCCTCATCTGAAAAACGGTTTTTCCGTTTACTCACATACGACAAACGGAGGTTGTGCATGGCCCGCGTCATCCCCACGTACATCAAACGCCGCTCTTCTTCGACACCTTGGCTGTCGCCTTGGTCATCATCATCGGCCAAGGAATTGCGGTGCGGCAAAATGCCTTCCTCAACGCCCACCATATAAACTTGTGAAAACTCAAGCCCTTTGGCAGCATGCAAGGTCATCATTTTGACGCCACCGGTGTTTTCATCATCTGGATCACTTTGTAATGACAAATAATCCAACAATTCAGTCATGTTTTTGGCTTTGTTTTTGCTCAAAGCTTCGATCCATTTCAAACAGTCTTTGACCAATTTCACTTTGTTGATTTTGGCCACTTTGTTGTTGGCATTGCTGTCGACCCAATTGATGTAGTCAACCTGTTTGAACAAATGCACGGCCACTTCATGTGGGCTGTGTTTCATGTTCTGGTGCTGCTCTATGAGCTGACAAAAGTCCTTCAGTTTGGTTTGGATGTTGGGGGGCAGTTGTGCCACCACCGACGTTTGTTTGGCTGCCAACAAAAAAGGCAACCCCATGCGTCCCGCCGATTGGCTGATGTGCTTGATGGTGGTCAGTCCCAGCCCCCTTTTGGGTGTGTTGATGATGCGCAAAAATGCGGCGTTGTCACGCGGATTGACCAACAAACGCAGGTAAGCCATCATGTCTTTGATTTCGCTGTAGTCGAAAAAAGAACGCCCTCCTGACATGTGGTATGGAATTTGCTGGGCCCGCAGTTGCTGTTCTATTAATTTGGCTTGGTGGTTGCTGCGGTACAAAATGGCGAAATCCTGCCAATCAATTTTGGAGACACGGTGGTGGTACAACAAGTCGTTGGTGACACTGATGGCCTCCATTTCTGGTGACTCATAAGCCCTGATGTGGATGGCATCACCTTGCCCCAAGTCACTCCAAATTTTCTTCTCGAACGGGTGCGGGTTGTTCAGCACCACAGCATTGGCTGCTTCCAATATGGTGCTCGATGAGCGGTAATTTTGTTCCAGTTTTTGTACTTTGAGCTGAGGAAAATCCCGTTGCAATAATTGCAGGTTTTCAGGTTGTGCACCGCGCCAGCCATAAATCGACTGGTCATCATCGCCCACACAGGTCAAATGACTGCCTTGACCCACCAACAACTTCAGCATTTGGTACTGGCTGGCATTGGTGTCCTGGTATTCGTCCACCATCAAATACCCGATTTGATTTTGCCAGCGTTGCCGAATCTCCGGATGGCGCTGCAATAGCCACAGGGGTTGCAAAATCAAATCATCAAAGTCCATGGCATTGATGTGCTGCATGTGTTGCATGTACTGACGGTACAATTCAATCGCCATGGGGACTCCATGACTGATTTCATCTGGTGGCAGACCTGCATTCTTCCAACCAGAAATTTGCCACTGCATTTGTGACACCACGTCTTTCTTGATCCCAGTAGGCAACAAATCCTTCAGTATTTTTAAAGTTTCACTGCCGTCCAAAAGGCTGAATCCGGGCTGGTATGCGGTGTTTTTGATTTCTTTTTTGAGGATTTGTAATCCCAAAGCATGGAAGGTGGAAATGTTGATGGCATCACCACCCGGCACCAATTGCGCTGCGCGCTGCGCCATTTCTTTTGCCGCTTTGTTGGTGAATGTGATGGCATAAATCCCTTCACAAGGACACAAACGATGACGAACCAAATACGCCATCTTTTCAGTGATGACTCGCGTTTTTCCACACCCTGCACCGGCCAGCACCAGCAAGGGCGAAGTGGTGTATTCAACGGCTTTGTGTTGCTGTGGGTTGAGCATGGCTTGTGGTTCCGTCAGTGATGTTCAGCGAGAGGGCTGCGTTGATTAAGCGCTCAATTTTAAATCAGCCGGCTTACCAAATAAATAGCCTTGGAAATAGTCGCACCCCAATTGATGCAAGATTTCGAAATGGTGTTCGGACTCAACCCCTTCTGCAATCACTTGCAGGTGCAAATGTTTAGCCATTGCAATGATGGTCTCAATGATTACTTGTGCTGACTGGTCCTGAGATAAGTCCCTGACAAAACTCTTATCGATTTTGAGGTAGTTGATGGGTATTTTGCGCAGGTATTCAAGTGAAGAATAACCGGTACCAAAATCATCAATGGCGATTTGCACACCAATTTCACTCAAGCGATTGAATTTGTATATGATTTCATGCAGGTTGCCCATCACCACCCCTTCTGTCAGCTCCAGAATCAACATTTCTTTGCCGATGTGTTGCTCATGCAAGCACCCTTCAATGTGTTTGATGAAGCCTTGCTGATGGAATTGGTTGGAACTGACATTCACCGTCACTGGCATGTTCAATTGGTTGATGGCTTTACAAGCTTCTTCGATCACCCAGCGACCCATCGCCAGTATCATGCCGGTTTCTTCGGCCACCGAGATGAATTGATCGGGATAGATCATTTCGCCGTTGTGGAACATCCGAATCAGCGATTCATAATAGATCACTTCGCGTTCACGGTTCAGAATGGGTTGGAATTTCAATATGAATTCATTCGAGGCCACTGCATCGCGCAACACTTGCTCAATGTACAGTGTTTGGTCATTGTGTGCTTCCATGCTTTCATGGAAGATGGTCAATTGGTTCCTGCCCTGCTCTTTGGACCGATACATGGCGGCATCTGCTTGTTTGATGATGTCATTGACGTTGGCATTTTTGTTGGGATAAGTGGCCAACCCCATGCTGACGGTGCAGGTGTGGCGGTGGTCATCAATTTGATAGGGTTCTGCCAATTTGTTGATGATTTCTTCTGCCAACATGATGACATTGACGACCGTGTCATTGGCGCTGTCGTATTCTGCATGGGTCGCCAGAACAAATTCGTCACCCCCAAAGCGGGCCACCACGGCCACTTCCTCGGCAAACATTTTCAAGCGTTCAGAAATGGTCACCAGCAAGCGATCACCAAAGTGATGACCCAGGGCGTCATTCAAAATCTTAAAACGGTCCATGTCCAAAAACATCACCGCGCCAAAAGCATTCTTTTTCTTGGCTTCTTTGATCAATTGGGCCAACTGGGTTTGGAAGTTTTGTCGGTTGGGTAAATTGGTGAGGTAATCAAAGAAGGCCAAGTGCTTGATTTTGTTTTCAGCATTTTTTTTCTCGGTGATGTCAATCATCATGCCCATGCATTCAACACTGTCTTGGAACTCGGAAGGGATGTTGAGCACATCCCTGAACCAGCGGTACTCACCATTGGCGTGTTTCACTCGATATTCCAATTCCATACGTTCACCGGTGGCAAACGATTCTTGCATGTTCCATTTCACTTTCGACAAATCATCGGGGTGAATTTTTTTCGACAGGAAGTGCGGTTCATCATACCAACGCACCAAAGGGTATCCTAGAATGGTTTCGGCTTCCTTGTTGACGTAACTGATCTTGTCCTCCAGCATGTTGACTTTCCAGAATATCACCGGTTGTCGATCCACGATGTGGCGGTAGTTCTCATTGCTGACGGCCAGTTCTTTGTTGGCTTCATTGAGCAATTTGGTTCGTCGGTTGATTTCCAAATCGGTCATGGTGTTGCGCCCCGTCAGCACCAACAGGCCAATGCCCATCAAACCGGTGTACAGCATGCTGACCACCACGATGGACCACAGGCTCAAGGAATTATGGTGGTCATAGAACCGATTCACAGGCGTCAGCTCAATGTCCAAAATGGAACCGTCCACCACCAGCTGAGATGTGGTCAAGAAATGCGGGAACCTGACATTTTGGTCTGTGTTCAAACCATAAACCAATTGCTCGCTGCCTTTGTGGTGTATTCGGATTTGGTAATGGTTCAAATTCAAGTGTTCACTGCTTTTGTCCAACAGTTCAACCAATTTATCTTGACTCAAATTTTGGTTGTCCACCAACTCTTCGATGTAACGAATCTTGAGGTTCATTGATTCCTTGATTTGGTATTCATCCTGTGAACGCAGCGAAGTGAACAAGGCGAAAACAAAACAAAAGCCAAGCAATGTCGGCAGGGCCACTTGGTAAAACCGAGGCCGCCATATTTTTCGGGGCCTTGCAAACAGACTCAGAACCAAAGGTGCCACCACCATCACACTGAGCAAATCACCAAAATACCACGCCAAAAATTTGGCGGCGATGTTGTCCGTGTTGTAATGGCCTTCTAAAAACAGCAACGAAGCAAAAAAGACGCTGGTGATCAAACACGGCAAGATGGCGCCATAGAGGTAAAATGACCAAATGTGCTTGCCACCCAGTAAGCTGGTATCTCCTGCCAGTTGATGGCGCGCCCAAAAACCAGCCAAGCAAGGCCGCAAAACGCTCAAAGAAAGCAACAAGACATCGAACATAAAGGCCTGGTTCAGGCCAAAAGCTTGGTGGATGTTGTACAACATAATGGCAGACAACGTTTCACCCAGGACCACACCCCATATAACCTTCCTGCCCCACAATAAAATGGCCACGATTTCCAAACCAGTGGCCGGCCACATCGGCACCGACAAACTGGGTCTGACCATTAATTTATAAGCAGCATAGCTGATCACTGCAATGCTGATGCCCAAAATCAGATTGTAAATGATCCATTTAAAAGCTTTGTTCACTCAATCCCCCGAATGATGATGCTTTGAATTGTGAAGGCTGATGATATGTCTCACCCTTGATTGGCTTAATGTGTGTGATTGTCCCTTATGGATGGTAACCAATTATGCCTTTCTTTGCAAGGCACAACACCGGCTTGACTAGGTTGCAGTCAGCCCATCAGTGTTGACAGCGAGGGCAATAAAATGTGGCCCGCTGGCCTGTTTTGGTTTTTTTGATGCGGGTCTGACATTGAAGACAGGGTTGGCTTGATCGTCCATAGACCAAAAGCTGTTGCTGGAAATAACCGGGCTTGCCATCGCTTTGTTTGAAGTCCTTTAAAGTGGTGCCACCGGCAGCAATGGCTGCTTTCAGCACCGACTTGATGGCCGATGCCAATGATTCAAGGCGCTTGGCACTGATTCTTTTGGCCTGCCTGTGTGGATGAATGCCTGCTTTGAACAAAGCTTCTGAGGCATAAATGTTACCGACCCCGACCACCACATGGTTGTCCATGATCATGGACTTGATGACTTGGCTTTTGCGCTGTGCTTGAGCATGTAAATGCGCCCCATCAAATGCTGAAGACAGCGGTTCCGGGCCCAAATGCTGTATGTGCTTGTTTTGTTGCCAATCGCCCCGTTCCCAGTCAACAAAGCCAAATCGCCTGGGGTCATTCAATACCAACACGCGGTCTTGACTCAAAAACAACTTAAAATGATCATGCCGGGCCTCAGTGTGGTCATGGGACAGCACACGAACCACGCCTGACATACCCAAATGAATCATCAAGTGCGATCCATCTGAAAGGGCCAGCATCAACAATTTGGCACGTCTTTTCACATCAACCACATGAAGACCCACCATGTGTGACATGTTCTCAGGCCAAGGGAAGCGCATGTTCAAATCAGAGTGCCAAGCTTGTTTGATGGTCAGTCCCGTGACCAAGGGTGCCACCCCGCGGCGGGTGGTTTCCACTTCTGGCAATTCAGGCATCAGCCCAAATCGCCAATGAAGTCTGTGATGAGGCTGTTGGCGACACTGAAACGAGGCGACAAGATGATGGTGCCTTGATTGACCCATTTGATCAGGTCATCCCTTTCAAACCAACGCACGTCTTCCATTTCATCGTCAAGGCGAATGTCATCACTGCGTGCTTCGGCCTTGAATGCAATCATCAGTGAAGATGGGAACGGCCACGGCTGTGAGCCAAAATAAGACAGGTTTTTGATCCGGATGTTGGATTCTTCATACACTTCTCGGTGGACCGCATCTTCAATCGATTCACCGGCTTCGACAAAACCGGCCAAGGTTGAATACACATTCGGGGGCCATGAGTGTTTGCGGCCCAACAAGCATTTGCTGCCTTTGGAGATCAATACAATCACAGCCGGTTCAATGTGAGGAAACTGCTCATGTCCATTTTCACAAACCATTTTGTGCCCTGAGCTGGCAGCCTTGTTTTTGGTGCCACATATGGAACAATAGACACGGCGGCGATGCCACAAATCCATGCCGCGAGAATACAAGGCAACGTGTCCCTGATCATCATCCAAGGCCAGCGCATACTGGCGCAAAGACTGGAAGGATCCACCGGTCGCCTCCTCCAAATCACGTGCTTGCTGTTCCGTCAGAGAACAACTGAACCACAATTCTTCATGCAAAATACCTAAAAATGTTTCTGCTTTGCTGCTCCCCACCGGTTGGTCGGTTGAATAAAATTGTTCTTCACCGGCTAAGTACAGGTGGTTGCCCAAATAAACAGGCACATAGTGACAGGGTTTAAATTTTTTGAGTTGTTTGAGGCGCTGTTTTTGATCGCGCATGTTGGCACAACGGTCAAGCTCAGTGCGGGTGAAGTAAATGTCAGAGTGTTTCATAACAAACGTTTTGAGTTAATGGGTTGTGGCGACTCCCTCAAATCGCAAATGAACTGCCGCAACCACAGGTGGTTTTGGCATTCGGGTTGGCCACGACAAAGCGCGACCCTTGTAAGTCTTCCAAATAATCCACAGTGGATCCCATCAAATAAGGAAAACTCATCGGGTCCACCATGACGGCCACGCCGTGTTGCTCCATCACGATGTCACCTTCGGTGCTGTCTTCTTCAAAGGCGAATCCGTACTGGAAACCAGAACAGCCACCGCCAATGATATAAACCCTGAATTTCAGATCAGGGTTCATTTCTTCCAAAATCAATTGACTGACTTTTTGTGCCGCATGGGCAGACAGCTGAATGGGGCTATTTTCCATCTTTGGCTTCTTGTTTGATCGGCGTGATGACATCACTGCCTTGGTATATCAATTTACCATTGACTTG
>JAUHZH010000108.1 GCA_030426065.1 Gammaproteobacteria bacterium | reverse complement strand
CTTGAGATTGCATGGCATTAAAGATTTGCTGGGTTTGTGCCCTTTGTTCAACGGTCAGGTCAAGTGATTCAGCCAATTCTAAAACGTGCTTCGGACCTGGGTAGCCATTGAGTTCTCCTGACAGTGCCAATCCCATGCCTTTGCCATGCAGATAGCCTATGATTTGTTGCTTGGAAAGGGCTTTGATTTCACGGGATTCGAGTCCGGCGTAAGGCTGTTCCTCAGAAGCAGCAAATGCTAAAGTCGTCCATAAAAACAGGGTCATCAGTATGAATCCTTGCATTGTTTTCTCCGAAAGGTGATCTGTCTGTGTGTTAAAAGGCTTTCAAGTCATTCAGCCAGCAGTGATTCGATGGCGTTTTTGATGTTGCCCATGTCATTGCTGCACATTTTGTGAATGGCTTTGCCATTGTCTTCATGGTATTCCATGCCGGGATGGATGAAACGCACCACACCTTTTTTGTCCAAAATGAAGGTCACTGACGTACCGGGTCGCTTGGGCCCGGTTAACCACCAATCTTTTAAGGTTTTGTTGCGCCAATCCCAATCGATGGCCACGGGAAACTTGAAGTTCCTTGCCTCTACCACCCGGGCCACACGTTCTTTATCCAAAGGGTCGTCGCGCCCAGCCTTGGGGTGAAAGACGCCAATCATTTTCAGGCCTTGGTCTGTGTATGTTTCATGTAATTGTCGCAAAGCAGGGGCGCTGCTGGCACAAAAGGGGCAGGTGTCGGTGAACCAGCGGATCAAAACCACATGCCCTTTTAAATCATCCACAGACAAGGGTTCAGAATTCAGCCAACCATCAAATTGAAAGGGCGGAGCCTGGACACCGATGCGATCATTGCCCGCGGAGCGGTCCATGGATTGGTACTTGGTCAACTTGTGCAAAATATCGGCATCTGCTTCGGCTTCTGTATGCCCTTTTGAGATCAACATTTCTTTCATGTGGTCCCAAGACTGCATAATGACGTATTCCTTTTTGGGTGCTGTCTCTGAGTGGGGGGCTTCATGGCCGTGCTCATGACTGTCTTGTGAATGGCCAACGGACAGATTACAACCAAGCACGAGCAATGAGAAAACCAGTGTCATTGAATCTATTTTTTTCATGGTACATGATTGTAGAAGACTTGAGATGACCGTTCAATTTAATTGTCAACAATCACAAGTGGTTGATTCAGGGATGATTTTTGCTCACTTTAAAACCTTTGTCTTATTGTTTTTTTGATTCAATGTATTCTTCAATCTCATTGATGATTCCATTTTCAAAACTCATTGGAGCATAGTTGAAATCACGACTGGCATCATCATGAGAAAAAACACGGGGCTCAACCAATCGTTGCACCCGTTCACGAAAATCAAATCTTTTAAGGGACAAATAATACAGGATGTATGATCCGGCGTATGCGAAGGGAAAAGGGATTGAAATAAACCAATTTTTTTTCCCCAGTCTTTTACCAATGATTTTCAGCATATCAATCAACAAAATCGGGTCTTTGCCAGACAAAGTATAGTTCTTACCTTGGGTCGTTTTTTCATTGGTCAGGACCTGATAATAAGCTTTCCCAAGGTCTTTTGCATTGACGGGCTGCAAGGGGTATTTTGCATGATTGACGACGGGAAATAATTTCAACTTATCCACCATCTTGATAAAAACAATGACGTTTCTGTCATCCATGCTCCCATAAATCATGGTGGGTCTCAGAACAGTCAAGGGGATATCAGCACCCATTGTGATTTTTTCAATTTCCTCTTCAATGCGTAAATACCCTTCTGCCGCTGTTTTGTATTTAGAATAGATACCTGTGGTGTGAACCAGAATGATCCAATTGACTTGGTTGCTTATGGCCGCCTTCACCACTTTCAAAGAAGTGTGAATGCCTGCAATGTGGAAAACGATGTTGACGCCTTTCATGGCATCATTCAGGAATGCTTCATTTTCTAAATCACCATATGCTGTTTCGATGGGCAGACCACTGTCATTGATGAACGCCGCATTTGATGCTGACCTCACTACTGCCCTGAAGCTTGTGTGTTTGAAGTGAGCTTTGTTGTGGGTCATTGTTTCCAAAAACCATTTGCCACTTCTTCCTGTTATGCCTGTCAGTAAAATCATTGGCTGTCTTTTTTAATTTTTCTCATTCTGAGCATGATTGGTGAGTCTAGTGTAGTGTCCTGAACTTGGATAGGTTATCAGAAGTCATCAAATGCGCCAAGACAAGGCGCAGCTCGTAGATAGTGGTTTTATCCCTTATTAAGAGCTGCAACGCCGTATTGGGGCATTTGATGGCTTCCCTTCAGGCGAACTGGGAAACCGCCCTCTACTGCGTTGTCATCCTTGAAAAGGAAGTTTCACAGTCCGCTGATGGCCCAGCCAAGTTTAGGACACTACACTAGATTCTTTGATTTACAGTTTAATCAGTTTCAGCTCGGAATGATCAGATTGGCCTGATTTTCGGTAACTTTCTTTTCTGATGATGTGACTGTCGTCTGCGAACTCTATTGACAAGTTGTGTTGGTGATTGTCATCTTCGCTTTTCAGGTTGGTGGCATCCAAAAAATCAAATGACAAGGTCGCGTCAGAACTGGCTGGTTTGAGTTTGAGTCTTGGTTGATTCCCTTGTGGACAATAATGTGTCGCCAACACATCCTTGCCGTCCTTGTGGTATAGGGTCAGTGAATGAGGGACCCCTTTGCGCATCCACTTTTCAACCAAGACAGTTTCGTTGGCCGTTAAGTAAAATTCGATTTGAAAATGGCTGTTTTCACTGCCTTCTTTTTGCCAAATGCCGACCAGTGATTTCAAGCGTTCAAAATCAGGGCTGGCTTGAGCGCCAAAGACCATACAAAACATCAATAAGAATCCAATTAATTTCATCATTTGGCTCAAAAAAGAAGGGTTAATAGCAGTTTAATCATTCACCAACATAAAACAACCCCGTGTTTGTGGAATTCACTAGAATGATACAAGTTCGTGCATCTGTCGGAAATGGCAGATGAGTTGTTCGGCACTTCCCTTTGCCAGGGTATGAATAATGATACAGACTATTGCAGGGGCAAATCAGGGCAAATTAGGAAAGGGCAAATCAAGTAGGGCAAATCAAGAGGGCAAATCAAGAGGGCAAATCAAGAGGGCAAATCAAGAGGGCAAATCAAGAGGGCAAATCAAGAGGCAAATCAAGGACACACACCTTTGTAGTCAATTATAGACAAGCTTGTCAGTAAATATGGGCGGAAATTTACTATTGAACTGATCAAAATAAAGGTTTTACATGAAAAATGTATGACCATTGCTCGATATCAGCAGATTTGCCTTGAAGAAACCCCTTTTTATCACGTTGTGTCCCGATGCGTTCGCCGGGCCTTTCTTTGCGGTGAAGATTCACTGACTGGAAAGTGCTTCGAGCACAGGCGTCAGTGGTTGATTGACCGCATCAAATACGTCACTTCTTTGTTTGCTATTGATGTCTGTTCTTATGCCATTATGTCGAACCATTTTCATATCGTGTTAAGAGTGGGTGACTCGTCAGATTGGCCGGCTAATCGTGTGCTGATGGCATGGCAAGGTCTATGTGAATTACCTCTACTTTGCGAGCGCTACTTAATGGGTGAAATCAACACCGAGGCTGAGCTGAACAGAGTCAAAGAATATGTCACTGAATACCGTGCTCGATTGATGTCTGTGTCCTGGTATATGAAGCTGATTAATGAGTATATTGCCAGAATGGCCAACGCAGAGGATAAATGCACGGGCCACTTCTGGGAAAGCAGGTTTAGATGCCAAGCCCTGCTTGACGAACGAGCCGTACTGACATGTATGGCATACGTGGATTTAAACCCAATTCGTGCAGGGATCGCGAATTCTTTGAATGACTCTGAATTCACTTCTATTCAGGAACGCATTGAAAAAAAAGAAACTTGGCTCTCAAAGTTCGGTAATGGTGATTATGACCTGCCCTACTACCTATCAAGTTACATCGACTTGGTGGATGAATCAGGCAGGTGTATTCGTAACGACAAGCATGGATTCATTCCTAATGATGCAATCAAAACACTTAATCAACTAGGGATAGAAACCAACACCTGGCTTGATGAGTTGAAAGGCTTTAAATCCATAGGATACTCGGCAGTAGGAACAGCCGAACAACTGAAGGAATACTCTTCCAAAACAAACAAAAAACGTACTGTTGGCCTCCAGCTCAAAGCTATTCTTGAATAGCTAACAATTCAACAACTCTCAACCTAACTTCAAAACCTGAAGCAGTCCAACTCGGCTCGAAACAAGCCAATTAGATCAAAACCACCTCACTGGCCAACAGATTCTAAAACCAATCCAGTTTCTCAGAATTTCACGTCCTTTTTCGGATGAAAAAGGAAGCTGAAATCAAAGATTCAACTTCCCTTACAATGCCTGTCCCAACCTTTCCATGTCCCAACCTTTCCAACCTTTTTCACCAACCTTTTTCACCAACCTTTTTCACCAACCTTTTTCACCAACCTTTTTACCAACCTTTTCCGCCCCAACCTTTTCGCCAACCGGCTCAGCTCCCCAAGGCTATTTGCGATGACTTGTGAAGTCATGCCAATGTGCCGCTCAATTTAAAAATAAGGTTTTCTTGTGTATCATGTTGAACATTCTTTTGGGTCGTGAATGTGATGCTTTGGCTTGATGCTTTTTTTCGGTTTTCTGCGGTCGGTTTGTTGTTGTTGGCATTGCCTTTGGTATTGTTGTGTAAAAACAAATCCAAGCCCATGGTTTATATGTTTGTTGCGCAGTGTTTTTTGTTGGTGCACTTGCTGGGGTTTGTGCCAACGGTATTTGAGTCCCCACAACCTTTTCTTTTGATACTGAGGCTGCTTGATGTCGGCTTATTGGCGGCGGTTTGGGTTTTTGTCTTGTCTTTGTTTCAGCGTGATTTCAAAATTCAAAATATTCATTTGTCTTTGGGATTGTTTGTTTCGGCCATCATGTTGGCAGAGCGCCTAGTCCAGTATGGATATTTGAATGCATTACCGACATGGTGGGCACATCTGGTGAATGCCACGGCTTCTTCAATTGCTGTGCACATGGTGGTGGTGACAGTCACTGGACACAATGATGATTTACTCGAAACCAGACGCCAAACGCGGATCCACATGATGTTGTTGGTGGCACTGGCAGTCACCCTCATGATTGTGTTGGGTTCAATCCTGTTGCCTGAATTTCAGCCCACCATCCATGCGATCAGTTTGTGGCCCTTGGTTTTTGTCATGGGTTTTTGGGTGTTTCGGTTGGATCCGGCGGTGTTTGCTTTTGATACCCCACAGGGCAAGACGCCCGATGCCATGTCTAACAAAGATCGGATCATTCATGGCGGCTTGATGGCGCTGATAGTAGAAGAAAAAATACATTTGCAAAGCAACATCAGCATCCAATCCCTGGCCCAAAAATTGGCAGTGGGTACGCCTGCACTGAGGCACCACATCAATCAAAATTTGGGTTTCGATAATTTTTCAACTTTCATCAATCAATACCGCATTGAGGCCATCAAGCTGGCTTTGGAAAACAAAGACAACGACCACATCCCGGTGTTGACTTTGGCATTGAACCACGGATTCAATTCGCTGCCACCTTTCAATCGGGCATTCAAGAAAATGGTGGGCCAAACCCCCACAGAATACAGGAAAAACCGCCTCAAATAACAAATCGACCAGCATTTTTTACACATCGACCAGAACGCCAAGCGCTGATTTCATAAGCTGAGGGCTTTCTGACTTTTGAGGATGCACATGAATTTCAAGACAATCAAAAAAACCATCAAATGGACCGCCCTAGTGATGTTAATGATCAACCTTTTGGTCTTTTGTTATGCCTATTTCGAGGTCAATCGCTTGTGGGGTGAATACACAAGAAAAGTGTCTCCCGATGAGTTCAAAACCGCACCAATTCAAGTGGTCATTAGCCATGTTAACTTGCTGTCGGCCGATGGCAATGAGATGATTCCCAACCAATCTGTGGTGATTCAAAATGGCATGATCATTGCGATGGGTGATGAAGTTAATGTACCTGAAGGTTTCGAAAAGATTGATGGCCGCGGCAAATTCCTGATTCCTGGTTTGATTGACTCTCATGTCCACCTTTGGCAAAGTCCCAATGACCTTTTGCTGTATTTGGCCAATGGAGTCACCCACGTCAAGGAAATGAACGGCAGTGAAACCCACTTGCAATGGAAAGACGAAATAGAACATGGTCGCCCAGGCCCTGATTTGTTTGTTGCCTCTCGACGCCACAACAGCAGCGGCCTGTTCAAGGGTTGGTTTGGGCGGTTGACCGCCAAAATCAACCCTGTGAATGACAGCACCGACATTGAGGCTGATTTATTGGCGCTGGCTGATCTAGGTTTTGATGCCATCAAGGTCTATACATTCCTAGAAAAAGATCACTTCATGGCGTTCAATGAAACCGCTCGGAAACACGACATCAAATTGGTGGGGCACACACCGGTGTCGATGACTTTGGATGAAGTGTGGGGCACCGAATTACGTGAGTTGGGTCATGTGGAAGAAATCGTAAAAGCTTTGATTCGAGAGTTTGGCGGTTACAACGACACCAATGCCGAGGATTTTTTGGCACATGTCAAGACACGTTCAACAGACATAGTGAACCAACTGCTCCACCACGACATCAAAGTCCAAACCACGCTGTCTCTGATGGAAACCATCGCACCTATTCGCGATGATTTGGATGGGGTCTTGAAAAACGTGGCCCTGCCTTTTGTTAATCCGGGCATTTCAGAATCAACCCACCCATCAATCCCTGTTTTGGGTTGGTTGCCCAATGTGAACATTTACCGTGCACCAGCAGACATGAATGAAAATCAAAAAAGAGGTGATCAAATCTTCTGGAAAACCTATGCTGAGGCCCACCGCTTTTTGATCCGAGAAATGGCTGAAAAAGGGGTCCATTTGCTGGCTGCGACCGATGCCAATGTGCCGGTGATGGTGCCTGGTTTTTCTATTCACCAGGAGTTACTCGCTTTGAAATCTGCCGGATTGTCCAATGCGCAAGTGCTCAAAGCCGCCACGCAGCATCCCGCACGCGCCATGGGTGTCAACACAGGTCAAATCAAGGTTGGATACCAAGCCGATCTGTTGTTACTCAACGCCAACCCCTTGGTTGACATCAAAAACACCCAAACCATTGCCACTGTGGTCAGCAATGGTCGAGTGTATGACCGCCAATCTTTGGACCTCATGTTGACTGCGGTCAAAGCGGCCAATGACCACAGCCGATCAGTCGACATCAGTCACTTTCATTGAGTCAAGGTGT
>JAUHZH010000107.1 GCA_030426065.1 Gammaproteobacteria bacterium | reverse complement strand
TTGGTTCCGGCCATGATCTATCTGTTTTTTAACATGGATGATCCTGTGGCGGCGCAAGGATGGGCGATTCCAGCGGCCACAGACATCGCTTTTGCTTTGGGCGTGTTGGCGATTTTGGGATCAAAAGTGCCGACTTCGTTGAAAATCTTTTTGACGTCACTGGCGATATTTGATGACATCGGTGCCATCATCATCATTGCCATGTTCTACACATCCAAAATTTCAACCATTGGTTTGGTTGTGGCCACCTGTTGTTTGCCGTTGTTGTTTTTGCTGCACAAAAAACGGGTTGAATCCAACAGCCCGTATATTTTGATCGGTACCATCATGTGGGTGGCTTTACTCAAATCCGGCGTTCATGCCACGCTCTCAGGTGTGGTGATGGCCATGTTCATTCCCATGTATTCAAAATCTGATCCGAAAAACTCCCCACTGAAAAACTTAGAACATGACTTGCATGCTGCGGTGGCATTTTTTGTGTTGCCTGTTTTTGCCTTTGCCAACGCCGGCATCAGTTTTGCTGGCGTGGGTTTAGAACAAATCATGCACGGTGTGCCCATGGGCATTGCCTTGGGATTGTTGCTCGGCAAGCCCATCGGTATTTTTGGCCTGTGTTGGTTGGCAGTGAAAATGAAATGGACGGAGCTGCCCAACAACATGGATTGGGCTAAATTGCTGGGCACCTCGTTGTTGTGCGGCATCGGTTTCACCATGAGTTTGTTCATAGGCTCGCTGGCGTTCGAAGAAACGGGTGTCAATTTGTTGTTTGATGAACGCTTGGGTATTGTGATCGGTTCTTTGCTGTCAGGCGCTTTGGGGTATTTGATTTTGAAGCGAAGCTTAAACTAGTGTAGTGTCCTGTACTTGGCTGGGCGATCAGCGGACTGTAAAACTGCCCTATACAAGGCGTCATCTGCAGGGAATGGCACTCCCTTTTCAAGGATGACAACGCAGTAGAGGGCGGTTTCGCCCGAAGGGAAGCCATCAAATGCCCCAATACGGCGTTGCAGCTTTTGCTAAGGGGATGGGCCATTACCTGCAAGCTGCGCCTTGTCTTGGCGCATTTGATGACTTCTGATAACCTATCCAAGTTCAGGACACTACACTGTCCTGCCAAGACATCTAAATAATCACAACAACGATTGGTAACAGCGGCGCGTTTTATCAGCGCAGTTTTGCCATGTGAATGATTGGCTGTGCTTGATCCCTGCCGATTGAGCGCTGGTTTGCCATTGGGTGTCGTTCAAGCCTTTTTCTAATCGAGATTGGATGTCTTTGACATCCAGTGGGTTGACCAGCAAAGCGTGGCCACCAGCGACCTCAGACATCGCGGATGACGCCGAAGTGATCACAGCAGTTCCCGACGCCATGGCTTCAATGATGGGCAAGCCAAACCCTTCATACAGGGACACCAAGGCGAGCAAGGTGGCGCTGGCATACAAATGATGTAAGGTGGTTTCATCGACATAACCCGTCACAACCACATCACCGGAATCGACGCCTTTTTTGATGGCTTTCTTGATGTCTTGGTCCTGCCAGCCACTGCCTCCAACCAACACCAATGGGTGGGCTTTTCGAGTTGAACGGTCCAGTTGTTGGTGGGCTTTGAGCAGCCGCAATAAATTTTTCCGAGGTTCTTGGGTGGCCACCGCCAGGACAAATCGTTTGTAAGTCAGTCCCAAGCGCTTCAAAGTGCTTTGACAGTCTGACTCGCTTCGTGGCTGAAAACTGGGGTCAACACCCAAAGGTGTGACGGTGATTTGGTCCGCAGGGTAGCCATAGTGCACTGCCACTTCATTTTTCACAAAAGCCGAGGGTGTGATCAATCGATTGGCTTGGTTCAGGGTTTCCGGAATCGCTTGATCGAGGAAGCGCAGTCGGTAAGCCGGTTGGGTGGCTTTGTGGTGAACAAAACTCAAATCATGGAACGTCGAAACCGTGGGTCCCTCAAATGGCATGGCGATGAAATTGGGCGTGTGAAAGACATGGTTTTCTAAGCCTTGGGTCAGCCTTTTGAAATGGTGGCATCGTTGATGGTGGTAGTATTTCAATGCCATGTATTTGAATGGCATGTGGCGGCGCACAGCAGCCAGCCAAGCATTGTCATCGGCACTGTGATGCAAATCGTCAAGCCAACGTCGGTGTGAAAACAGCTGCAAAGATTGAATCTCAGGGCTGTTTTTAAGTGCCAAGCCCAAGTTCAATGCATAACGACCGATGCCAGTGAGGGGGTGTGTGATGGCATCGCAGTTGTAGATTATTTTCATCTGGGTATTGTATCATTGAAGCTTGTCATCAGCACCCCATCAGGAACACCATGCCCAATCCATTTCACTTGGCCATCCAAGTCAAAAACCTGGCCCAATCTCGAAAATTTTACACCCAAGTGTTGGGTTGCAGCGAAGGCCGCAGTTCTGACCATTGGATTGATTTAAACCTGTACGGCCACCAATTGGTGTGCCATGAAAACAGGTCCATGGAAGTGGTTAATCACCACGGCGATGTTGATGGGCATGCAGTGCCGACACCACATTTTGGGGTGGTGCTCAGCCTGTCAGATTGGCAGGCACTGTCTGAGCGGCTGATTGAACATGGTGTGGCATTCATTATTGAGCCGCAAATCCGATTTCAAGGGCTGCCGGGCGAGCAAGCAACGATGTTTTTTCTCGACCCATCGGGCAATGCATTGGAATTTAAAGCCTTCAAAGACATCGAAACTCAGCTGTTCGCAACGGATTGAGCCTGCCACAGTATGGCAGACCACAACAGCCGTTACAACAATTGAAATTGCTGGCCTATGGCATCCCAACGTGCGCACTCATCAAGCAAATCGGCTTGAACCAAGGGATGTTGTTGAAGCCAATCTTTGTCAATGATCAACTGGTGGCTGTTCCCTTTTGAACGCAATGATTGGATGGGTACTTGGTGTGCTTTCCTGTCCCTGCAAAAGATCACAGCCAAGCGCAGGACCAGCAGCAAGGGCATCGCCCGTTGCCATTGTTTTTCTGTCAACCCCCAAGCCAAAGGTGCTGTGATTTTGCGGCGCTGGTTGCATATCAAGAAACTGATCAGCAACTGCTGTTGCCTTGAAAAACCAGGTAAATCAGCGTGCCTGACCACATAAGCACCGTGTTTTTGGAATTGACTGTGTGCAATGGACAGGCCAATCTCATGCAAACGGATGGCCGAATGAAGCAGGAAAAGGTCGTTGAGTGGCGGATTGACGTTGCTGTTTTGGCATAAAGATTCGGCTTCATCAAGCACCCGTTGGCATTGTTTGTAGTCGACATCAAATTGCTTTTGCAGTCGCTTCAAGCTTCGGTCGGTGACGCGTTCTGGGTGTGGGTCGCCACCCATGCTGTAAACCAACCCTTCACGCAAAGCACCGTTAGAAACACTCATGTGTTCGATGTCCAAGGCATCCATCAAGGCGGCTATGATGGCCAAGCCGCCAACAAACACCGGCGCACGACGGACACTCAAGCCCATCAAAGCCGTCATTTCATTGGTGTGAGACATGGCCAGAACGGCGTCTCTCAACTGCCTCAAACCGCTTCGGTTGATGCCTGTTTGACTCCAGCCGTGGGCGACCAATATCTTGGCCGCGGCACGCATGGTGCCAGAAGCACCGATGGCATGACTCCAGCCCTTGCGTTTGAAGGCCCTTTTGATGGGTGTTAATTGCTGTAGAGCTTGGGTGTAGGCTTGCTGCCAATTTGACTCGTTGATGGTGCCATCGGCGAAAAAACGCTGAGTGAAGCTAACGCAACCCATGTGCAGGCTTTCTCTTTTTTTGGCGACCAAACCTTGTCCCAGAATCAATTCGGTGCTGCCACCGCCGATATCCATCACCAATTTACGGGTCAAGTGCTCAGACATCGATTGGGCGACACCTAAGTACAGCATCCGGGCTTCTTCTCGACCCGAAATGATGTCGATTTCATGGTTCAGGATGGATTCGGCTTGTTGAAGAAACACATCGGCATTTTTGGCCAAACGGAGGGTGTTGGTGCCAACGATTTTGATGTGTTCATTGGGGATGTTTTTGATCCTTTGGGCAAACAGGTTCAGGCATTCGAAGGCGCGTTCTAACCCATCATCACTGATGTGTTTGTCAGGTGTCAGGCTGGCGGCCAGACGCACCATTTGCTTGACCTTGTCTATTTGCTGGAGCTGACCGGTTCTGAATGTGGCCACCAACAAATGGAATGAATTGGAGCCCAAATCAATGGCGGCAAAAGTATTTTCAGGAACAATCGGCATGGATACATTGTACCCAATGCCGATTGTGATGGGTGCGGTTTATCGCTTCATTGAGGTGAAGAATTCTTCGTTGGTTTTGGTGTCTTTCAGTTTATCCAACAAAAACTCAACGGCTTGCAAATCATCCATGGGGTTGAGGATTTTGCGCAGAATGTGTGCTTTTTGCAAAAACTCATGGTTGACAATCAATTCTTCGCGGCGGGTACCCGATTTGTTGATGTTCAATGCGGGGAAAATGCGTTTCTCAGCGGCCCGGCGATCCAAGTGGGCCTCCATGTTACCGGTGCCTTTGAATTCCTCAAAAATCACTTCGTCCATTTTCGAACCCGTTTCAACAAGGCCTGTGGCCAAGATGGTCAGCGAGCCGCCTTCTTCTACATTACGTGCAGCACCAAAGAATTTTTTCGGTCGGTGCAAGGCATTGGCGTCCACACCACCGGTCAGGATCTTACCCGATGCAGGTGTGACGGTGTTATAGGCACGTGCCAATCGGGTGATGGAGTCGAGCAAAATGATTACGTCTTGTTTGTGTTCAACCAATCGTTTGGCTCGTTCAATCACCATGTCAGCCACTTGGACGTGGCGGGTGGCAGGTTCATCGAACGTGGATGCAATCACTTCACCACGCACGGTGCGCTGCATCTCGGTCACCTCTTCAGGGCGTTCATCAATCAACAGGACGAACAGTTTGGCTTCCGGGTTGTTTTGTGCAATTGAGGTCGCGATGTTTTGCAACATCATGGTTTTACCTGCCTTGGGTGGCGAAACGATCAAACCCCTTTGGCCTTTGCCTATGGGTGAAACCAAATCCAGAATTCGGGTGGTTAAATCTTCACGTGAACCGTCACCGCGTTCCATTTTGAGCTGTTCGGTCGGGAACAGGGGGGTCAGGTTTTCAAAAACGATTTTGCCTTTGGTGTTTTCGGGTGGTTCGTAATTGATCGAACCGACTTTCAGCAAGGCAAAATAACGTTCATTGTCTTTAGGTGGCCTGATTTTGCCATCAATGGTGTCACCGGTGCGCAGGCCAAAACGGCGGATTTGGCTGGGTGAGACGTAAATGTCATCTGGGCCGGCTTGGTAAGACCCTTCTGGAGCCCTGAGGAAGCCAAAGCCATCTGGCAGCACTTCCAAAACCCCATCACCAAAAATGTCATCGCCTTTCTTGGCTGTTTTTTTGAGGATGGAGAAGATCAGTTGTTGTTTGTGAACGCGGTTGCGGGTGTCCAATCCGACTTCAGCTGCAATTTCGGTCAGCTTGGTTGAGGACATTTGTTTGAGTTCTGTAAGGTTCATAATATAACGGCAGAAAAGCCTGATGAGACAATCATGGGCATGACACGGGGTCAATGCATGGTTAACGGTTTAATACGTGAATCAAAAGGGCACAGGAAATGTCCCCCACTGGTGATGCATAAACTATCATTTATGCGTGAGAAAGTCCAGCGACAAATAAAAAAACGCCCAAGCTGAAGGCATGGGCGTTTGAAATAGATTGGCTTAAGCGGTGTGTTTGTTCAAAAATTCAACCAACTGGGTTTTGGAAACAGCACCCACGTGTTGGTCCAAAACTTCACCGTTTTTGAACACCATCAAAGTGGGGATGCCACGGATGCCCATTTTGACAGCAATGTCTTTGTGGTCTTCGATGTTGACCTTGGCCACTTTGACCTGATCAGACATTTCGTCAGCCACTTCTTCCAAAATCGGCGCAATCATGCGACAAGGGCCGCACCATTCTGCCCAATAGTCCACCAAAACGGGCGTGTCAGAATTGATGATTTCATCAAAAGATGCATCTGTGGCGGTGATGATGTTTTCACTCATTTGTTTTATTCTCCAAAAAGGGTCATTGATTCATTGACCTGGTTTGTTTTTCACCATGTATAGGCAAAGATGTAAATTTCAAGGGTCAATGTGTTTGTCCTGCAGCGCCGTCTAATCGCTGTTCCAGTGCGGTTTTGTCTATGAGGGTGATTTGTTTGTCTTTGATGACCATCAGTTCTTGTTTACGGAACCTTGCCAAAGTTCGGCTCAGTGTTTCTTCTGCCAGTCCCAAATAATTGGCCCAGTCGCGTTGTGAAATTGGGAAAGGGAACTGCACTGCAGAAAAACCGCGGGAATGGTATAAATCAGAGACTGTAAAAACAAACTGAATGACTTTCTGCTCAGCATTGTTTTCATTTTGGGCCATTTCAAACTGTAATATTTTTTCACTCATCATCTTCAACAAGCGGTTTTGAATGGCTTGGTATTGGTGTGCCAGCCGATTCAATTGTTCGAATGGAATGGTGCAAATCGATCCATCGCTCAAGGCCGTGACCGTGGTCTGGTATTGGCCGTCACGGATGCCGTCAAAACCCATCACTTGACCCGGAATAAAGACTTCAAGAATTCGCTCTTCTCCCTGTGGCGTCAGGTGAACTGATTTGAACATGCCAGAATGCACGGTGTACAGGTGTTTGAATGGTTGTCCGGTTTGGTATATGCATTGACCTTTGGTTGTTGGGTTGTGCGATTGAATGATGTTCTCTATGGCAAGGACGTCATCACTGGCGATGCGAACCCGGCGACCAGCTATGGTTTCTGTGCAGAGTTCACAATCACCACAATTGCTGGTGATTTTTTTTGTTGTTTTGGCAGTCATCTGATTGATTCTTGACATAGGTCAAGTCCGTGGGGCGGTTTCTCATTATAATCAAATAACATATTGAAAAACAGCAGCATAGGTAGCTCATGAGTATTTATAACGATCATGTGGTCAAGCAGTTCACTTTGGCCACTTTGATATGGGGTGTGGTTGGTATGTTGGTTGGTGTCTTCATAGCCGCTCACTTACCTTGGCCCGCATTGAATTTCGACATCCCGTGGTTAACTTACAGTCGGTTGAGGCCACTGCACACCAATGCGGTGATTTTTGCTTTTGGCGGTAATGCCTTACTTGGTACTTCGTTTTATGTTGTTCAAAGGACCTGTTCGGTTGGTTTGTTCTCAAACAAACTCGCATCAACGGTGTTTTGGGGCTACCAACTGGTGATTGTTGGGGCGGTACTGACGCTGCCATTTGGCTATACACAATCA
>JAUHZH010000106.1 GCA_030426065.1 Gammaproteobacteria bacterium | reverse complement strand
AAAGCACGTCTGAAAACGGCATGGCTGCCCGACCAGGCCGCAGAGTGAGGGGCACTGTCAGGCCGGCACCGCAAACAAGGGCGAAAGCCAGCAGCGGCCGCTTGTATTGCATGAGAAAAATACATGACATTGCTTTCTTTCGGTGAAGTGGCTGGACACACGCAACGACAGTAAATGCCAGTGGTTTTGACGGCTACAAAGAAACGACCATCAAACCGCGCATCACGGGCCAACCGTGCTGCGCGGCAAGTTTGTTGATTCAGTGTTGTGCTTTGGTTGTTCATGCACGCATTGTAGCGTTTTTAGCCAATGGACATGGCCACATTCGGAACTGAATGTTTTTCTTGTTACATCGTGTCGGTGCTTTCGAAAATTTTGTCAGCGGATGCGGCAATGAACCCTTGGTACAGTCGACCTGACTCAGTGGGGTAGCGTTTGGCGAACTCATAGAAACAACTTGGGACCAAATGACTGGCGTCATCAAATGCCAAGTTGACCAAAGGTGCCATGGTCGAAGATTGTTCCAACAGTTGTTCAGGTGTGCCTTTGACCAAACCACCGGATTCATTCATGGCAAAACCATTGTCGCTGATGAATCGGTTCAGGGTTTCAATGTCAAAAAACGTGGTCAAGTGATTGATGGACACAGTGAAGTGGTTGGCTCGGTAACCAAAGGCTGCCGTCCATGCGGCATACTCACTTTCTTGCAACAACCGAATGTATTGCTCAAAGGTCAAGGACCAAGGCCGCCCTGAATAGATGAAATCTGGCTCATAAACCTGGTCAGCGTCCACCTGGTCATCGAGAGCATGGATGATGCTTTGGACTTCGTCAGAAAATTCGGCCACTTGTAATTCACTGATGAATACCTTCGGGTGTTTGGGGTCGCTGCTGTGCTCAAAATGATGGGCATTCAGTTTTTTCTCGGTGAAGTCATATTGACCTTTTTTCTGGTAACCCAGGTCAACAAAGACTTGAGCGATTTGATCTATACCCAGTTTGTCGGTATCAAAGGTTCGGATGGCAATGTGGTCATTGACCACCTGTTCACCTCGCTCGCTCAGCAGGCGATGAATGGCTTCAGCTTGTGGATTGATGGCGGTGTACTGCAACCACAATTGGTCGAATAAATGTGCTACGGTTTGCATGTTGTGCTCTCAGAAAATGCCACTAAAAGGATGAGTTTAGGAAATTAAAATAGAGTAGTGTACCTAAAAAGAGACATTTGCATATTTCATGGATCAAGTTAAAAAGTTAAATATCGGGCTGCTCTGCGTTGAAAAAATTGCAAATAACGGCGTATTCGACGCATTTTTCGCCTTGATCAGCTCGATATTTATTCTTTTTTCCTCAGACCCAGAATTATGCAAAGGTCTCTAAAAAGGGGTGCGAAACACCCCTTTATACATTTTTGATGTGTTGAATTAAGGTCAGAACCTGGCTGATCCCGGTGTGCGAGGGAAGGCAATCACATCGCGGACATTTGACAATCCAGTCACGTAACTGACCAAACGTTCAAACCCCGCGCCGAATCCTGCGTGAGGGACGGTGCCATAGCGACGCAGGTCGGTGTACCATTTGTATTCGGTTTCATCCAAGCCGTGGTGTTTCATGCGGTTGAGCAAGTGGTCCAGACGTTCCTCACGTTGTGATCCACCCATGATTTCACCAATGCCAGGGACCAAAACATCCATGGCGGCCACGGTTTTACCGTCGTCATTCAAGCGCATGTAGAATGGTTTGATTTCTTCTGGGTAATTCATGACGACGATGGGTTTCTTGAAATGTTCTTCGGTCAAGAAACGTTCGTGTTCAGTTTGTAAGTCCAAACCCCATTCAACTGGGTATTCAAATGTTTTGCCCGATGCTTTCAATATTTCCAAGGCGTCGGCATAATTGACCCGTTCGAAACTGTCTTTTTGCAAAGTTTCCAAGCGTTGGATGGCCTGTTTGTCTACAAAACTGTTGAAAAAGCCCATGTCATCGGCGTTGTTTTCCAGGACTTTTTGGGTGATGAATTTCAAAAAGTCTTCACCCAATTGCGCTGCATCATTCAAGTCAGCAAACGCCACTTCGGGTTCAATCATCCAAAACTCAGCCAGGTGCCTTTGTGTGTGTGAATTTTCTGCGCGGAAGGTGGGACCGAAGGTGTACACCTTACTCAAAGCACAGGCATACGTTTCGGCATTCAACTGACCAGATACGGTCAAGTATGATTCTTTGCCAAAGAAATCTTGGCTGAAGTCCACTTCACCTTTGTCGTCTTTGGGCAGGTTCATCAAGTCCAATGTGGAAACCCGGAACAAATCACCGGCACCTTCACAGTCACTGGCTGTGATGATCGGTGTATGTAACCAGACATAGCCGTTGTCATTAAAATACTGATGAACGGCCTGGGCCATGGTGTTGCGAACCCGCATCATGGCACTGAATGTATTGGTTCTGGGGCGCAAATGGGCTTGCTCACGCAAATATTCCATGGTGTGCCGCTTGGGTTGCATCGGGTAGGTGTCCGGATTTTCTACCCAGCCAACCACTTCAACTTCGGATGCTTGGATCTCAAATTTTTGGCCTTTGCCACCCGATTCCACCAGTGTTCCTTTGGCAATCACTGAGCAACCAGTGAACAGCTTGGTGATTTCTTCGTCATAATTGGGCAGTTCATTGTTGGCGACCACTTGGATGCCGTCGAAACAGGAGCCGTCGTGAACCACGAGGAATGAAAAACCACCTTTGGAATCGCGAGTGGTGCGAATCCAGCCTTTGATGGTGACTTGGCTGTCGACAGCCACTTCACCTGTTAATGCTTGTTTGATTGAAACGTCTTGCATGTTATTTATTCTGTAAAAAAGGCCGAGTTATTGAAAACACGGCCGAATATATTGTTAAGTATATTATTTTAGAGTCTTTTGCTCGGTTCTGGGTCACTGGAAAAAAGAGCTAAAAATGATCTGATTAAGGCGGGAAATGCCGTCTAATACGCCGTTATTAGCAAATTTCCCAACGCAAAGCAGGTCATTTTTAGACTTTTTAACTTGATTCACGAATCGAGCAAAGGACTCTACTAACTGGCCTTGTCTACGGCATTGGCTTTAGGGCCATTGAGTAGTGCATTTTCTACACCATCAACCACCAAATCCACTTCCGCTTCTGTGATTTCAAAACGTGGGGTGAAACGCAATGAGTTTTCACCACCATGGATCACGCCCAAGCCATTGAGTCGCAAGTATTCTTCGATGCTGCCAGCACCATAAGCTTTGAATTCTGGAGACAACTCACAAGAAAACAGCAATCCCGTACCTTGGACATTGGTGATTTCACCGTTCAGTTTCTCTTGCAAGGCTTTCAATTTGTTGACAAACAAGACGCCTTTGTCACGGATGTTTTGGCGTGTTTCTTGAGACAATTGCGTCAAAACGGAGCAGGCCACGTCCATGGCTTTGGGGTTGGCTGTCATGGTGTTGCCATAGATGCCCACCACGTACAAATCAGCGGCTTTTTTGCTCAAAGCCAAAACCGACAAGGGGTAATGACCGGCATTCAAAGCTTTGGAATAAGTTTCCATGTCTGGAGCAGGCAAGTTTTCAAAGCCAGGATAATCACAAATGGACAAACAGCCTTGGGCACGCAATCCGGCTTGGATCGAGTCAACCAAGAACAAAGTGCCATGGTTTTCAGTCAATTCACGGGCCACCGAGTAAAATTCAGGTGTGATGGCCATGCCTGGGTTGCCTTCACCCATCACTGGTTCCATGAAAAATGATTCGATGAATTCGTTGTTGGCTTCCGCGTCATCGAACGCTTTTTTCAATGCATCAACGTCGTTGATGGGTACCGTGATCAGGTTGTTTCGGCCTTGGAATGAAGCCAAATTCTTTTTGTATGACTTCAATGAAGAGTCAGAATATTGAGCTGGTCGATCCGTACGGCCATGGAAAGCACCTTCTAGGGCCATGATTTTTACGGTTTTGCCGTAGTTGTCACCACCCATGCCGGTTTGGTTTTTTGCGTTCACGTCTGAGATTCGAGAAGCCACAGTCACGGCTTCAGAGCCTGAGTTCATGCAGATGAATTTGTCGTAAGGGCAGGCATCACGACCGACGCCAATTTCTTTTTTCAGTAAATCCGACAGTTTTTTCTGGTAGATGCTCGGTGTCATGATGTTGGCCATCACGTGTGGACGAGCCATGGTTTCCAAAACATGAGCCGCTGCATGACCTGCACCCAACATGCCGTATCCGCCGCTGTCATGAAGCACAGCACCTTTCAAAGTGATGATCCAAGACCCTTTGCCCGCAATGGCAATGTATGGGTTGACGGCGTCGCTGGCATAAAAATTGACAAAATCTTGATGAACGTGAGCCAGCTGGTCGGCTTCATCCATATCAATCAAATCTGGGTATGTGTTCTTGATGGATTCATATTCAACGGTGGCCCATTCGATGGCTGTCACCAAATCTTCATCAATTTCAATGAATTTTTCGATGATGGCTTCGCTCAATCCCTGTGTCAAAACAGATCCTTGAGCTTGTCGCAACGTGTTTAATTTTTCCAACACTGTCATAAAAGTCTCAGTTGATAAATAAGGATGGCATTCTACCACAAGAAGTGTTGGGGTAGCCACACCTTAGCCTGACCGTGACCGCACCCATGTCATGGATTAATTGTTGTGCAAATGATCCCTTCAGCATTTTTTTGTGTGGGCTTGAAATAAAACCCTGCAAAAGTGGAATTAAACCATATAATCGCGTTGATAGATGGAGGCTGGTGTGCCGCCATCGCCTCGTCATGGACATGTTATGGGAGTCACTGATTGAATGAGTTGTTAATTTCAAGTGAACAGGAATCACTGTTTGGCTTGGATGAAGGTGTTTTTGATGTCATGGCTGAAAGTTTGAGTGATTGTGGCTGTGTTATTTTGCCTTCGGCGTTACCGCCTTTGTTATTGGACGATTTATTTCACCACCGTTTGCAAATGGAAGCCGACTTATATCAACAGGCAGGAATAGGAAGGGGGGATGATCATGTTCACAATACCTTTGTCCGAACCGATGAGATTTGTTGGATAGATGGCTCATCTAAACCGGGCCGGCAATGGTTGCAATGGTGTGAGGCTTTAAGGAAACACCTCAATAAAAGGTTGTTTTTGGGACTGTTCTCATTTGAAAGCCATTTTGCACACTATGCCCCGGGGGATTATTACAAGCGTCATCGAGATGCCTTTGTTGGAGAGTCCAACCGCATCCTGTCTGTGGTGGTGTACCTCAACCCAGGTTGGCAGACAGAAGACGGGGGGGAGTGGGTGTTGTACCAAGATGACCATGACACCGTGGGTGTTCGGGTGATGCCTCAGTATGGCTCATTGGTGGTTTTTTTAAGCGAACAGTTCCCTCATGAAGTTTTGAAGGCCAACCGAGACAGACATTCCATTGCAGGGTGGTTCAGGCTCAACACTTCAAACACAGATCGCGTTGACCCACCTTTGTGATGTTATAATCCTGTTAGGGCATTCACATGAAACACGAAGGTTACATTGACATTGATCAGACGCGTGACGTGGTGGTGGCACTTTTTGCCAATCCAGAAAATTTGAAACATTATCAAGATGGTTTCATCAGTAAAACGACCACACTAGGCGAACCCGGCCAAACCGGAGCGCAAGCCGTGATGAATTATCAACATGGTAACCACAAAATGGAACTGACAGAAACGATCACTGACAACAGTTTACCTGATTCATTTGAGGCCCATTACCATCACAAAAGCATGGACAACACCATGCTGTGTCGATTTGAAGATTTGGGTGGTGGGATGACGCGGTATCATTATGCCTACGAATACACACGGATAGATTGGGTGATGCCCAAACTGATTTCCATTCTGTTCCCATCGATGTATAAAAAACCAGCAGAAAAATGGTTGGCACAATTCAAGTCGTTTGTCGAAAATCACCGGCCTTAATGAAGACTTTGTGACAAATGTAATCAGGTTGTCATCATCGGGTTCCACAATGCTGGTATGGATTCCGACCTTTCAGAAGTTAAGAAATTTCGCAGCATTTTTATTTCGGATGTGCATCTGGGCACCCGAGATTGTCAAGCTGAATCGTTGCTTGATTTTTTGAAAAAACATGAATCAGAACAGTTGTTTTTGGTGGGTGACATCATTGATGGCTGGTCGTTAAAACGCAAAATGTATTGGCCGCAGAGCCACTCTGATGTGATTCAAAAGGTTTTGAGAAAAGCACGCAAAAACACGCAAGTTTTTTATGTGATTGGCAATCACGATGAATTCATAAGGAAATTCATTCCTTTGTCATTGGGTGAGAATATGCACCTGATCAATGAATACGAATATATCAGTTTGGCGGGTGAAACCATGGGTGTCGTGCATGGTGACTCTTTCGACTCCATCACCATGAATCAAAAATGGTTGGCTGTTTTGGGTGATTTCATATACCAGTGGTTGTTGCGCATCAATCGGCCGTTGAATCGCTTGCGTAGGTCGATAGGCTACAAACGCCATTGGTCTCTGTCCAAGTATTTGAAAAACAAAGTTAAACAATCCGTACAGTTCATTGATAATTATGAAAAAATCTTATCTGATTACGCACGACAGCAAGGTTTGGATGGGATCATCAGTGGCCACATTCACCATGCTGAAATCAGGGACATCGACGGTGTACGTTACATGAATTGCGGTGACTGGGTTGAGTCTTGCACAGCCTTGGTCGAAACGTTGGAAGGCGAGTGGCACCTCATCGAATGGAATCTTTAGCCGAGTAAGGTGTCAGGTGTTATAATGAGCCACTTTTTACGTTTCCCAACGGAATGACGGATTCTACTCAAGACAAATGGTTGGTGACTGGCGGTGCTGGTTTCATCGGCGGTAACTTTGTGCTTCGACAAGTGCTTAAAAACAACCGCAAAATCATCAACTTAGACAAGCTCAGTTACGCAGGCAATCTGGATACTTTGAACGAAGTCATGAATCATGACAATCACCGTTTTGTCAAAGGTGACATCGCCGATGGTGGCTTGGTGGCAGACCTTTTAGAACAAGAACAACCCACGGCTGTAGTTCATTTTGCGGCTGAATCACACGTTGATCGGTCGATTGACGGCCCCGCTGAATTCATTCAAACCAATGTGGTGGGTACTTTTGAGTTGTTGCAACAGGTTTTGGCTTACTACCAGGGTCTGCCTGAAGACAAGCAAAAAAAATTCCGTTTTTTGCATGTGTCGACAGATGAGGTTTATGGTTCCTTGGGAGCCACAGGCCTGTTCTCAGAAACCACTCCCTATGCACCCAATTCGCCTTATTCTGCTTCCAAAGCGGCATCTGATCATTTGGTTCGTG
>JAUHZH010000105.1 GCA_030426065.1 Gammaproteobacteria bacterium | reverse complement strand
TGCGCCACCTGACCCGTTTCACAGCACATGAATACGACACTTACCGACGGCCTTTTGAAACTTATCAATCTGAATTGGAAGCCATCATCAATGGCATGGTTTATCTGTTCGATGGCCAGGATAATTCGGAGTCAATCAAAGCCAGTATAGAGCGAATGGCCAGAAGCAGTGATCCTGATGTGAAACAAGCCTTATCTGCCTATCATTATTTGTTGATCGAATCGCAAATGGTTGACAAGATGTTCAATGACGGAGAATTCTTGTTCAGTCAAGGGTCTGGTGAATCAACCTTCAGTCAATTTTTGGCGGCCATTAAATTGTTGTCACCGCTGTCATCTGCGAAAGCCGACTTGAATGGATTGAATGTGATGCAAGGGGTCAAAATCCCCAAAAATGGTGCCGAACTGAGCCGGATGATGAAACACCAGTTAAGGAGTGAGATCAGCGGCAAGCCGGAAGTTGGCATTTACCGTGATCTGTCTGGGTTGGTGGCGGAAAAAGGTTATCAGGCATTGAATTTGGCGACCGGCAATCAAGTTAAATACATCAAAGCTTTAGAAAAAGGAGGCGAGCTTTACAATGCAGCCATCGCATTATGGGCTTTTGCTGATAAATTGATGGCTGGATTTTTCCCCAACGAATTGGTGGATTTAGACATCACTTGGGGGCCCAAAGAATTGAGCATGTTGGGTAACAGGAACGGCGCCATCACCGACATCAAGGTCACGCCACAAGCGCCAGGCATTGATTTGGCGACAGTGATGTTGGGCAGTGCGATTCAAGTACAAAAAGTGCAACAGACCCTGGGGCTGTTGGCCACTCGACCTAAGTTGCAAAAATACTTGGCGAAAACCTATCTTGCCGATGGCTATAAACTGGCACAAAAGATAGGTCATTTGTTTCCCAAAACCGGTCACACTGTTAAAGAAGGGGTGTCATTTGCTGCACCTTGGTCGGTTGATAACCTGTTGTTACCCAAAGCCCCAAAAAGTGCGTTGAACATCAAGTCTTTCAAGTACCCACCCGTTGACATCATGCAATCAGGATATTTTTCGGCGGTCAGTCTGACGCCAGGCAGTCTGGAAGCGAAGTTTGATGATATCGCCGTGAACTATGTGGCCAAGGCCAAAGGGGTGGGTAAAATTTTAGTGCAGTCAGCCGGAGATAAATTCGCCAATTCACAAATCGAATCCACGTTGAAGATACCAATCATTGACGGTGATTTTATGCTTTCGCCCCAAATCAAAGCGAGTACTTTTGCACAACAGCACCGCATAGATCTAAAGATATATGGTCAAAGATCCATCAGCGATTTTCAGCTCACCTTCAGTCCTGGGTTGTCCTTAGTCAGTGAAGAATTGGTCAATACCGAACACAAAGGACTACCAAACGAAGTCAACACTTATGCCTTGGTGGTTAAAGCACCGACCAGCAAGTCTCAGTTTCCGGCAACCTTATCGGTGAACAGAACAAAAGGAACTTCTTCTCCGCAACAGGTCAACCTGATTTTGCCTCAATTGACACCCAAATTGTTATGCATTGAGCCAGGTGAAACCTACAATTTCGGCCTCAGTGTCAGCAACGACGAAGACAATGAATTACAAGTGTTAGGAGATGGCAACCTCAGCTCCGATTGGCAGATGACCCAAAGCATAAATAAGGACAATTTTGCCATTCAGGTGCAAGGACCTGGACAGGTCATCAATGATTGGCAGTATCAACTCGATAAAGACTCAGATGATAAAGAAACCACCATTCAATTGATAGATCGGCAATACAAAAACATCTATGATCAAGTGAACCTCAATGTCGGCTGCCAGTGTCAATGGCAAGCAACCACAGCAGGATTGAAAAACAGTGGCATAGACGCTTTATGGTTAGAGAATATGGGCCATTCAGGGCAAATGATCATGTTGTTCGACAAAAAACACACCCACATTCACCTCATCACTTTGAATAAAGGGTCGATTGATACCGGGGTAATGACTTTTGTTCCTGATTGTGAGGGCAATACAGTCGATGGCGGCTGGCTTTCTGTCGTCAATGAACGGGCATACGCTGGAGGTCATTCACCGCAATGTGAGGGTGAAGAAGGTAATCCAGGCACGCCTGAACTCACCATCCTGGCGATGTCAGACCGATTTGTCCAAGGTCGCATTCATGGATCGATGATCTACGGGAACCAAGCCTTTGCCCAAAACCACATTATTTTCACAGCAGCTCGGGTTTCTGGTGACAAGGTTTTGAACCCTGTTCTGATGTCACTGTTGAAAGACGAGGTCAAAAATGATCCTGAAGCACTGGCGGGTTTGGCCATAATGATGTCACAGATGGGTGGCACATCAGTTTGTGATTCGCCACAAAATCCCAATTGAATGTGCTCTTAATGGGCGTTTTCTGGATTGGTTCTTGCTTGTGCCTCTGTCTTTGCGCCTGTAGTGCATTGACGGAAAAAAACATCCATGGTTTCGCCCAAATCAACGCGGCCAGCAAACCAGGGATGTACTTTAAGGACCATGCCGGCGTGGCCTGGTTTTTTGTAGAGGATGCCGTGGGCGTGGTTTGATTGTTGTTTCAGTTGATTCAATAATTGAGTGAAATTGAAGGTGCCCACTGTTCGATCACCTTCAGAATGCAGCAACAGCATTGGCGGTTCGTTGCCATTGACGTGTCGAGAGGCTTTCATTTTTTCGAAATTGTCTTGACCAAAGGTGTCGATGTACTTGGGTTCGCGGGGCGTGAATTCATAAGGTCCTGCCAAACCAACGAACGCCTTGATCACACCGGGTGACAAATCCACATCGGTCAAGTAACGTTCATCAGTGGCCAACAAGGCCCCTGTGTGCGCACCTGCTGAGTGACCAGCGAGCACGATTTGATTGGGGTCGCCGCCGTATTTGTTAATGTGGTCTTTGACCCACCGAATGGACAAAGCCGCGTCTTCTATGAATGCAGGAAAACGGCCTTGAGGGTATTTGATGTAATCAGGTATCACCACGGTGTAGCCACGACGCAGCATCGCATCTGCGATGAAGTGGTACTGCTCTTTTTTGCCTTTATACCAACCACCGCCATGGATGAACACGAACACGGGGGAGGCCTCGGAATCACTCGATGGGTAAACGTTCAATGTTTGGTGGGCTGATGGACCATAGGGCAGGTCTTTGTGGACGTCGTGGTTGCGCGCCACTTTGACCGCTGAATTGATCCACCACAGACCAAACCCATTGGCCTGAGCTTCAATCGACATCAGTAGGGCCATCATCAAAGCCATTTGTTTCATTACTGTATTTGAAGATAAAAAATGATAGGCTAACCGATTCAAAGTGAAAAAGGCGTGGAAGGCGCCTCAGCCAAGGTTACCTTATGGAAGAAAAACTCAAGTCCGATGAGCTGCGTCGTGACATACAAAACCGATTACAGAGACTCATCAATGACCACCCAGACCATTACTATTCTGCCACGTCGACCATAGCCCGTTTGATTCATGAACAAATCAGTGAAGAATTGAGTCGCCTTTCCATCGATGAGCAACTGTTGTTGAAACCTTTGAGCGTGCGAGACATCGAAATGATTTTAAGCATCAAGTAAAGTGGTCAGTCATGCATTCTTCTCAAGCCAAGTCAGTATGGGTTTCGTGATTGGCCACCAGTGATCAGGGTTGCTATCAGCCGTATCTGTCCAATAAGCCAACTCTGATCTATGTATATGAAGGTCATTCACCAACAATTGCATGGCAAAGCTGAATTTTGTATGTTTACTTTCCTTTTCTTGATAATGATCATTCAAACATTGAAGTAGAAAACAACCGAGCACACGCTTTTCCTGATCGGTTGTGCTTGGCAGTTGGTATAAATTAATATACTGATCAAGTTCTGAAACTGAGCAACTGGTGTACTCGTAATCTTGATCATCCATTGAAAGTCGCGAGTCTGGATCTACACCGATTTTCTTAAAAACTGATTGAGTCGCTTCAAAAGAAGGAAGTTTAAGATCATCACTCATGTTTCCGGTTTCCAGATTAAAAGGCAGAAAAACTCAATCACGCAGTCACATTCTCAAAAAAGGTCAAACGGTTGCCAAATGGGTCGGTGACGGTCATTTCAATGGTGTCCCAATCTGTTTCTTCGACGCCAGGTCGTGCCTGTTTGTACTTTTTGGCCAGCAAAGCGGCTTGATACGCTTTGACATCAACCATTTCCAGCATGATGGATGCGCCAGGGCAGCAATCACCGTGGTGCTCAGTGAGGTGAATCACCCACCCACCAAGTGATATCTGCATGTACAAAGGAAAGTCGGCTTCGAAACGGTGTTCGAAATCGACATCGAAACCCAAAAAATCAACATAGAATGCTTTCGCTTTGGCTTCATCAAAAATGCGCAGAATGGGGATGATGGGCTTGGTTTTCATGGTTGTTCTCCGATCAAGGGTAGAAATGACGCATCCATGGCCAACAACTGACTGGCCTTATCAGATGAAGGGCCAATCAATTCAAAATCAGCAAAATCGAACCCCGGGCCGACTGAACAGCCCACCAAAACTTCATCACCCAGTGGTTTGGCGGCCTGCCAATGGCCAGACGGAACGACGTGACAAAAGGTGTTGGTTTCAGCTGAAAGCCGGTGCTCAATCGGAGGCCGGTCGGAGCCATCCCAAATCAGGAGCACCAATCCTTCGCCTTGGTACAAGTTCCACACTTCGTCTGCGTCCACGCGATGATATCGACTGACCTCGCCTTGGCGCAATTGAAAATAAATGTGCGTCAATGCCGAGCGGGACTCACCATCAGGGCGAACCACAGAGGCTTCGGATCGAAACACTTCTTTGAATCGACCGCCTTCTGGGTGGGGGGTTAGGTTATCTGGTTTCATAGACAACGATTATACTGGCTGGGTCCTGATATATGCGTTTGATTTGTTTTCAAGTCAGCTTGCCATAAGCAATGGACGCATCACAGGTCACAGACAACGGGCCTGTGGGTTGTCAGTATACTCAGAGCTTGAACTTGTTAACCAAAGACTTGGCATGGTTGATTGCTGCCCGCTCGATCCGGCTCAATGGATCTTTAGACCCTTTTTTAGGTTCCGCCAACATCGATTGAGCAAATTCAATGGCTTCTCTTTCGACTTCATTGATCAGTGGTGACTTCGCACTGGATGGGCTGTGTTGTTTGATGTTGTGTTCTTGCATCAGTTCACTCACGGTGGTTTCAAAGACGGCTGCCAGGCTTTTCAATGACTCCAAACCTGCTTTCTGACCGCTTTCTATGCGTTGAATGGTTCGTGCACTCAGGCCTGAGTGCATGGCCAGGTCTTCTTGTGACCAGCCTCGGTCCAGTCGGCGTTGTTTGATACTCATGAATTCATTCCTGTGTTGAATGCCATTGATTGTCTCTGAATTCAGATAAAAACACCACGTCAGCCATGCGACTGTCGGGTTGCTGTCGTGTTGACTTCACCCCAAACCACCTTCATTGTGAGTCAGCAAAAAGCGTCACTCAGTTTGATGTGGTCACTTTTCGATTTGACCAATAAAGTCACTGCTGGCAACCACGCTACACGCCCCAACTTGTGTCGGCCACCAAACCACGCGTAAATAGGGGAACAGACTGTCTTTGGCTTGTGTGGTGAATGTGCCCTCGGCTTGACCTTGATTAATTGCGAAATTTAAAGTCTCTGATTGCTCCATCAGTTTCCTTCCTTCAGGACTGATTTTTGAATAACCCAACTCAACACTTAAATGATTCAAGCCCTTCAGTTCAGCTGGCACAGAAAAAGTGAATGCTGAAGGATTGCTTGTTGGCTTAATCTGTATCAACTGATCATATTGTGAACCAGAACGGGGAATTGAACAGGCCAAAATTTGGGGTGAAATAAAAAGCCAAAACGCCATCCAAAGTATGATTTTCATTGAGTCTTCTGCGTATTATTTTCTGTTAAGTGGGGGTTGGAAGTGTACATCACTTTTTGGCCTTTGAATTGATCGTACAAAGCTTGGTGGCTTTTCTGAGAAAAGGCATCGTCCCTGATTGCATATTGCTCAATCCAATCAATCAGCATGGACAAGTTGGCATCTTGTGCTTCTTTTGATGGGTATTTGTGAGGCTCCCAGGGACGCGATTCAGCGTTTTTGATGCACTCACTCACGGGCAGGTTCATGAACACCATTTCCTCGGCCTGGTCAGCCACCAGTGCAATCAAGTCAGCATAACAGCCTTCAATCACCCATGATGTGTTTGACTTTATAAAGGCACGGATGGCGTCTGCTGATTCAGCAAGTGGCATCCTTTCAGGCGGGTTGGTGGGCAACCACGCCACGGTGTCCAAATCCAAGTGGGCTGCGCCGTGATGGGCCACCCAATGCTTGGCCAAAGTCGATTTGCCTGAACCTGAATTGCCAAAAATCACGGTTTTGATCACCTGATTCGAACTGATTTCCTTCTTTGAATCACTCAAGGGAACACCTCATCTAGTCGATAAACACTTTTGCTTTGACCCGGCGATGAGCTCAAAGCCACTATTTTTTGCGCCACTTCTTCTCCCTTGATGGGCCTGTATTTTTTAAGAAAAGGCAGTTTGCACAGCGCCGGCAGGACCCAACTGCCCACCTTTTCACCCAAACGAAACCCGGGACGTTCACCCAACAACAGAGAAGGCTGCAAAATGCTGATGCGCTCAAAGGGTAAAGTCGATACTGCATCCTCTAACTCGCCCTTCATTTTCAAATAGGCGTTGTTGCTTTCGGCGTTGGCCCCAGCTGATGAAACCAATAGGTAATGCTTCACACCATTGTTCGCCGCCATCTGTGCTATCTGCCATTGGTAGTCAAAATCGACCAAACGCTGGGCTTCAATCGATCCCGCTTGTTTGGCCGTTGTTCCCAAACAAGAACAAAGCACATCACCGGTAAATGCATCGCTGTGTGAATCCAAATCGTTAAAATCCACCACCTGATTGATCACCTTCTCAATCCCAAAATCAACAACACGACGGGTCACCGCCATCACTTGTTCAAACTGAGAAGAGTCGTTCAATCGGCGAACCAAGTGACCGCCCACCAAACCCGTGGCGCCGATGACAGTGGCTGTTTTCATGTTGTGAGTCATTCTGCAATCTTGAATCATTCAGTGACCATGCGCATGGTGGTGTGAGTGATTGCCACCTGCATAGCCGCGTAGCTGGATGTATCGATGAATCTGCTTTGCTGACAACAAATCCTTGGTTTCCAAATGTGCTTTCAAATGGATGGCACGAAGCTGGCCTTGCAGTTGTCCGATGCGTTGGGTTGCGGTGTTCAAACCATTAACAGTGATTGTGCTGTCAGCGAACTGGCGCTCCAACTCACGTTCAGATTCAATGATCTGTT
>JAUHZH010000104.1 GCA_030426065.1 Gammaproteobacteria bacterium | reverse complement strand
ACCACTGACTGCCACCCGAATGAATTCATCGCGGTTGACCCACTGCTGCACTTGAGGGGGTTCTATGTCTCTTGGCAAAGTAGAAATCGAATCGACCCGAATTTTGACGTCATTCATGAACTGAGTGAAATCAACATCATGCTCTGCCAAAATGTAAACACCACCGTAACCTTCTCGTGATGTCGAGCGGACCCATTCTATGGAGTCCAAGTCACGAACCGATTCTTCAATGCGGGTGACGATTTGTTGTTCCACCTCTTCAGGAGATGCTCCCGGCCATGAAACATTGATTTCCAATCCTGGGAAACGAACCTGTGGGTCCATCTCCCTCTCTAATTGACTGAATCCTATGATACCAGCGATAAAAATACCGACCATCAATAGGTTCGCAGCTACGGTGTTTCTGGCCCACCAGGCAATCAAACCATTCATCTTCTACCCCTTCACAGCCAATTAAAGTTGTGATACCAATTTTTCTGTTCTTTTGATGGGCACCACTTCAACACCATCAACCACACCTGGTGAAGATGAAGTCACTGCCCATTCACCAACCGCCACACCGCTTTTGATCATGACTTGTTCCGCATTGGTCGCCAAAACTTCCACTGTGCGGACCTCTAAGCGGTTGTCTTCATTGATGATGAAGACTTTGTCTTTGTTGCGCAAGGCATCACGCGGCAGCACCAAAGCCTGTTGTTGTTCATGGCTGTCTATGTCGGCCATCACGAACATGCCCACAGCCAAAGGAATGCCGTCATCAGCGCCCAACCCATATGGGTCATTGACCACTGCTGTGGCATCAATCAAGCGCGTTTCTTTATCAACAGCGGCTTGGGTCCTGATGATTCGTCCTTGCCACTCATGCCATTCACCACCCACTTCAGCCTTCAAAGTGACTTCTGGACCCTGGCCGTTTTTGGCCATGAAGCCCATGGGCAGTTGCAACTCATTCAATTGATGATCGGTCAATGCCAAAGGCACTTCCACTTGATCAATGGCAAATACTTCAGCAAGGGATTGGCCTGCACTGATGTATTGACCGACACCCACATCTTCACTCAAAACACGGCCCCTGAAAGGAACGGTGATTTGGGTTTTGGCTAAATTGCGCTTGGCTTCAGACAAAGCGGCCTGCGCTGCTTTGAGTTTTGATTTGGCATCCACCACTTGCGGAATGTTCAAAGCATAGTCACTGGGTTTCTGATTGGGGTTTTTGTATTTCCATTGTTCCTTCTTGTATTCGGCATTGGCCAATTCACGCGCCACACCGACTTCGGCTTCTGCCACTTGAGATTCAGCTTGAGTCACTGCCAATCGGTACGGTGTGTCATCAATGGAAGCCAAAACTTCTCCTGCTTCAAATTCTGCACCTGCGGCCAATTTCTCACTGACTTTCATGACCCGCCCATTGACTTCCGCAACCAATTGGATCTGGTTGGTTGATTGGACCTCTCCTTGAGAAGACACGGTCAGGGCCAATTGTTGAGTTTTCACTTCATCCACATACAGTGAAATGGGACGTGGCGGCTCTTCTTTCTTTTCAGGTTGTCCTTTGCCCGCAGCCAAGGCATTGCCACTCATCACACTGGATCCCAACACCAAGCCTGGCGCCAAAATTTTCACTCCTTTGTTCATGGTATTCCCCATCTATTGTGTCTATTTGCCTGATGAACGCACCAAAAAGGCGTTGGTTACAAATTAAATAAAAAATCGTTCATCACGCGTTCAACCCCTACGCTCTTATATTATTTGAACATGAATCAATCACAGATTACATGGGCAAAAAGTCAGGGATTGATGAGGAAAAACGGAAGAGCCCATCGAATTTCTACCATTTTTTATCAGCACAAAGTCCTATTTGGAGAAGTCAGTCACAGTCTCCAAACAACCTATGCGCTAAAATTTCATGGTAAAGTTGGCGCCGACTTTGTTCTTTTTTTCCATAGTACTTATCTCCTTAATGTCTTTTTAATGTTTTCGTTAATGTGCATCATGCGTTTTAACCTTTGAAGACAGAAATCAAACCGTTCGTGCCATGGCCTATGGACGCACCACTTTGGTGCTTAATAGACTGAGAAAAAGCAGCCAGCCACAAAAACAAAACACATGGCTGTATACACATTGAGAAACGGGAGAGAGAATATGACCAAGCTGCTTTTTGGGCTGGTGTCGCTGTTGTGCGGGAACATTTTAATGGCCCAGCCGGCATTTTTAGGAACAGAAGATGTGGCTGGCGGTTTCAGTTCGCCGGTCAGTGTCACCAACGCCGGTGACGGCAGCGACCGGTTGTTTGTCACCCAACAAGGTGGCCAAATCAAAGTGGTTGAAAACGGCGTTCACTTGCCCACCCCTTTCTTAGACATCAGTGGCGTCATCACCAGTGGCGGTGAACGGGGTTTGTTGGGACTGACTTTTCACCCCAATTATGCCAGCAATGGCTTTTTTTACGTCAATTACACAGACGCGCAAGGTGACACTGTGGTGGCACGCTACAGTGTGTCAGCGCAAGATGCCAATGTGGCTGATCCTGCTTCTGCTTTCACCATTTTGACTTTCGAACAACCTTTTGGCTCTCACAACGGGGGCGATTTGCATTTTGGACCGGCGGATGGTTACTTGTACATCAGTTCAGGAGACGGTGGCGGTGACCCAATGGTTTCTCAAAACACCACCAGCTTATTGGGAAAAATCTTGCGCATTGATGTCAACAGCGACGATTTTCCAGCCGAACCTGACAGAAACTACGCCATTCCTGCAGACAACCCTTTTGTTGGCACCGGCGGCGCTGATGAAATTTGGGTCACGGGCTTGCGCAATCCTTGGCGTTTTTCTTTTGACCGCGTTTCAGGTGATTTATTCATTGGGGATGTCGGCGAAGACAGCTGGGAAGAGTTCAACCATGTCCCTGCCACCAGCATGGGCGGAGAAAATTTTGGCTGGCCGTGTTTTGAAGGGCCCGATTTTTCAGGCGTTCAAGGATGTGACGTCACTGACCCCAACACACTGCCCTTGGCTGCATTGTCACATACCGAACCTGGGACCAATTATTGTACCGCTGTTGGCGGATACCGCTACCGCGGCCAAGATTACCTAGGCTTGTCCGGCTGGTACCTGTTCACAGATTGGTGTGATGGCACTTTTTTTGCTGCCCGCCAAGTCAACAACAATTGGCAAGTCTTTAACATGGGCACATTGGTGGGTGGTTTTGCCGTCACGGGAATGGGGGAAGATGAAAACGGTGAACTCCATGCCGTTGCTTGGTCAGGCTTATTGAAAATCACCGGCCCTGACGATTTGATTTTCGCAGATGGTTTTGAATAGAACCTTCAAAAAAATCACTTTTTTTTAAACGCAGCAATGAGTACCCCATTCATGAGTAACCGCATCCATAAACGCTTCATCAGCACCTTTTTGTTTGTCATCATCACAGGACCCTTGTGGGCTCAAATACCCCAAGTTCCGGCTGCTTTTCCTAACCAGTCCTGCACACCGGGAACGTTACACTATCGCCAAGCGGGCATGGAAAGGATCACCAACATTGTTTACCACAATGGCCATTTGTACACCAACAACGTCGGTGGTGGTGACGTCAGGGAATTTTTATTCAGTGACTTCAATGATCCAGGCAGTTTGTTTCTGAGTGCCGACAGCGGTTTGGTGTCACTGGCCAATCAAGGCAACCATGGACATTTCAAGATCGGCGATTATGCATCCAGCCATTGGCGGGCTGCCTACCAACGAACCGGCGTCGGTGTAAACCTGATGGATGCACCTGAACCTCCCGACTGGGTCAGTTGGCAAGACCAACCCGCTGCAACAGACAGCGGTTCCATTCGAATTTTTTACCCGTGGTCTGTGCCTTTCAATTGGCTCCAATACGGCCCCACCCCGGCAACGGCTCGATTGTACCGTGCCGACGAATTGTTGGCTGAATGGGAGCCACTGGGAGACCATGGCATAGCAGGGAACTCGATCTTGTTGGGCAACATGCTGTTCATCACCTCAGACGCCACCATGCGTGGTGTCGCTGCTTATGACATCAGTCCGGTGTTCAATGACCCACCACAAGACCCCATTCTGGTAGATCGACTGAATGGATTGATCGGTGGCTACCTCGGCGCCATTTGGCAAGATTACCTGGTGTTGGCTGGTGGTTCTGATCGAGATTTGCTTCAAATCGTCGACATCAGCGACCCGACTGACATGCGCCTGATTCAAACCTTTGATCTGGCTGGGAATCCAGACCTGAACGCTGGCACCAATGTGCCTTATGTACAAACTCAGGATCAATACATCTTCACTCGCCGGCACAAAATCAATTTGGAAACCTTTGAAGTGGTTCTGGAATTGGATGAAGTCGGCAACAACCGCCCAGCAGGTTCAGTGGCTGGACAAATAGACACCAGTCAATACCTGCTGCCCTTGGGCAATTTATTGATCACGGGCGGTTATTCTTTCCAAGGCAGAGACGCCATTGGTGTTTGGTGTCATGACAGCGCTCCTGACACCACGGGCCCTTACGTCGGTTACCACATCCCCAAAGACGGCCAAAACAACTACCCCTTGGGCGCCCCCATCAGTTTGGTGATTGCTGAAGAACTTGAATCGCTCACCATCGTCAATGGTGAATCGCTGATTGTTCGTCCTGTCGGTGGCCAAGCCATCGATGTTTGGCATTCTTTTTCACATGATGGCGTTTTGACCATCACACCCAAACAGTATTTCGCAGCCGACACCACCTATGAAGTCATCATTCCTGCTGGCGGGATCAAAGACGCCGCTGGCAATGGCATAGCAGGTTATTCTTTCAGCTTTTCAACAGGTAGCGCGGTCTCAGGCACCAACGCCGCACCCAGCATCCAGGCATTCACATCCAGCCTCAGCCCTTCAGCACCCAACCAAGGGGTAACATTCACGGCCAACGCCACAGACCCTGAGGGGGACCCGATTGAGTACCGTTTTGTTTTGGGTGATGGCACGCCCACCACGGCTTGGACCAACACGTCCACCATCAACCACACATTCACTACAACAGGCCATTTCAACGTCAAGTTACAAGTCAGGGACATCAAACCCAATGGCACTTCCTCTGTGGTCACCAGCACAAGAACGCAAACCGTGGTCAGTCCACCGCCACAAACGGCACCGACCCACAGCGGGATGATGGCCTTGAACACCAACACTGACAGACTGTGGGTGGTCAATCCAGACAATGACAGCATCACCGTCATCAACAGCCAAACAAATGCTGTGGTCAATGAAATCAACTTGAAAGCACTGCTCGCCACCAACCAATCCATCAATCCCAAGTCCGTTGCCATAGATGCCAACCAAAGGGCATGGGTCACAGCGAGTGACAGCAACCAAGTTTTGATTTTGGGTTCTGCTGGCCAACTGATCCAAGCGATTGACATGGGTTATGGCAGCCGCCCCCAGGCCGTGGTCAGTTCCGCCAATGGCCAAAGGGTTTATGTGACACTTGGTAACGGCGCCAGTGACAGCCCTCAAAACGGTCAAGTGGTTCAATTCAATGCCAACACCCAACAGGTGATGGCGGCCACAGATGTGGGCCCTTTACCCAAAGCCTTGGCTCTGACTGGCGATGGATCCATGCTTTATGTGGCAGAATTTTTGGCTCGTGATAACCACGCGGTGGTTTGGCAAATCAATACCAGCGGAATGACCATCAACAACACCATCAACCTGCTGAGAGACCGTGGCCTCAGCGGCATTGATTCGGGTGGCAGCGATGGCCCGGGTGTTCCCAATTACATCACGGCATTGACCATCAGTCCAGATCACCAATGGCTGTGGTATACAGGCATCAAAGCTGACACATTCAGGGGCGAATTCTTCCAGCAACAAACCGAAATCAACTTGGCTGCCACACACGACAGCACCATCCGTGCCATGATGGGCCGCATCGATTTGATGCTCAACCCGCCAGCGGAACCTGAATTTGTCGGTTTCGGAGGCACACCCTCCCGTTTGGATGTGGACAACGGCGATTCACCCAGTGCCCTCGCATTCAATGACACCGGCGACTATGTTTTTGTTACCTTACAAGGCAACAACACCTTGGCTGCGTTTGACGATTTGGCCATCCGCACCAACGTGGCACAAAGCAGTGTTTGGCGAGCGGCCACTGGTGATGCACCACAAGCCGTTTTGTATGACGGCAGCGAACAAAAGTTGTGGGTGAAGAACTTCATGAGCCGAGATTTGACCGTTTTTGAGCTCAATGATTTCTTCCACTCCGGTGCGGTTCAATTGAATTCACAGTCAGTCTCTACAGTCAGCAATGAAGCCTTGTCTGCCGATGAATTGGCAGGCAAACAAATCTTTTACTTTGCTGGCAACAACCCAGAAGGACACAACGACATGAGTTTCGAAGGATACATTGCTTGTGCCAGCTGCCATTTGGATGGTTCACACGACGGTCGTGTTTGGGATTTCACCCAACGTGGAGAAGGGTTCCGCAACACCACAGACCTCAGAGGCAGGCGCGGCATGGGCCACGGTAACGTGCACTGGACCGCCAACTTCGATGAAATTCAAGACTTTGTTTTGGACATCGTCAATCATTTTGGCGGGCTGGGTTTTTTGCCTGATGGCACCTCGCCCAACCCGCCGTTGGGTGCTGCCAATGCCCTGACTGCAGTTGAGTTGGACCAATTGAGTGCTTACGTCACGTCCCTCAATGGGCAAACCATACCCCAAAGCCCTTACCGTGATGCCAACGGCAATTTAACAGCCGCTGCTTTGAATGGCGCTCAGGTTTTTGCGACACAAAACTGCGGCAGCTGCCACTTACCAGGCAACGATTTCACGGACAGTCAGTTGGGTACCAACCCCAATTTGCATGATGTGGGCACCTTGCGCGACAGTTCAGGACAGCGCCTGGGCGGTGTATTGACTGGCATAGACACACCCACCTTGCTCGGTGTTTGGGAGACCGCGCCCTATTTGCATGATGGGTCGGCAGCCACACTTGAAACGGTGTTTTCAACAGCAGGAGGAAACATCATCCAAGCCGAAGCCGCGGCCTTGTCGGGTGGCGCTCATGTGCCGCAATTCATCGAATTCAATTATGACAGCAGCTCACATGGAGAGTTGGTGCGGTTACCTGGCACACTGAGTTTGAGTCAAATTGATGGGGGCAGTGGCGGTGCAGCTGAATTGGAAATCCGTGCTTTGGGATCGGACAACCAATCGGTCGACTTGACCGTTGCTGTCAATGGTGTCAACCACACCCTGCAGCACGACTTGACGTTGTTTGCCAAAGATGCCTCACGGTTGCGATTGATCGTTCAGCACTTGAAATCTGGGGACTCGCAAACCGCCGACAATGGTCTTGCAACCACGCTGACTCTGCAGTTGC
>JAUHZH010000103.1 GCA_030426065.1 Gammaproteobacteria bacterium | reverse complement strand
GTGAAGTGACAGGATCTTTTTCAGTGGATGTGCCTTTGGATGTGGCGCACCGGGTGAATGGCATTCGCCATGTGGTCCCCAGCCCAGAGGGCAAGGCTGCCAGGAGCCATTTTGAACCCATTGGAGTGATCAGGCACAATGGCCATGCGTTCACGCGTGTCTTGTGTCGCATAGAGCATGGTCGCACCCACCAAATCAGGGTGCATGCATCACATTGGGGTCACCCCATTTGGGGTGATGTTCAATATGGGGCACAACACAAACACCCTGAAAGGGCGCTGTGTTTACATGCAAGATCCTTGGTGTTTGATGGCCAAAATTGGCACGCTGATTGCCCCTTTTGAGTTTTCCTGAAGACTTTCATCGAGCCTGTTTTAGGGTCTGTCATTGGGTCTTTATCGCAGGGGTGTGTTTTTTATCGGGGAAGGAGTGAACCCAGATTCTTTTGAGCACCGCACCGTACTGAGTAAAAAAACTGCCTGTGTTGTATGGTATGCCATGTTTTTGGGCTATGGCTTGGACCTCCGAAGCGATTTCTGTGTATCGCAATGAAGGCATGTCAGGAAACAGGTGGTGTTCAATCTGACAACTTAAATGACCCGTCATGATGTGGAACCACTTCGGCCCTGTGAGGTTGGAAGAACCCAGCATTTGGCGGTGATACCATTGCCCTTGTGTTTCGTTTTCACACTCCTTTTCAGTGAAAGTTTGGACGTCTTCGGTGAAATGGCCGCAAAATATGATGGTTGATGTCCACAGGTTTCTCAGCAAGTTGGCGCCCAAGTTGGCCAAAAGAACGCCAAGAAACAAAGGGCCAGCGAGCAGCGGGAAAAACAGGTAATCTTTGAACAGTTGTTTTCCGACTTTTTGAAAAAACATGCGTTTCAACTCTTGGTCACTGAGGGTGCTGACCCGGTTTTTCTTTTTCTTCCCAATGAACACGCGCTCGGCCGCCAGCTCGTGGTATGCAACGCCCCACTCAAACATCAAGCTGAGGTTGAAGTAAGTGATGAACTGCCACAAATTTTTTCTGCGCCATTTCAGGTCGTTGCTCATCCGCAATAAACCGTAACCAAAATCACGGTCCTTGCCAATGATGTTGGTATATGTGTGGTGTTCGTGGTTGTGAATCCTTTTCCACGATTTGGCATCAGACACTATGTCCCATTCATAATGCCTTGAATTGATGTTGGGGTCGTTCATCCAGTCGTATTGGCCGTGCAAAACATTGTGGCCAATTTCCATGTTTTCCAATATTTTGGCCCAAGCCAGTATCAACATGCCCAGTATCAAAAATGACCAATGAAAAAAACACAGCATCATGATGATCCTGGCACTGATTTCAGCAGTTCTCTGTATGCGAATCATGCGCCTGATGTGTCTGGCGTCTTTGTCGCCCACGCGTTCCCAAGTCTTTTCTTTCAATCGATTGAGTTCGAGCGCCAATGATTCATGGTCGATTATATTGCTCATCTTCACAGCTCCAGGGTGACATCGGTGGCAGGAATGGAAACGCACAGCTGGATGTCTTCACTGCCGGCTTCTGAAAATTGTTGAGTCAAGGTGTTGTAAACCACGCCTTGTTTTTTGCGACATTGGCATTGGTGGCAAACGCCCATCCTGCAGCCACTCAACGGGTTGAGTTTGGCGGCTTCGGCCGTCATGAGCAGTGACTGTGGCGTGTTTTGGCTGGCATGCTCAACCACCACATCAGAGGCAGCAAAATGGACCTTTGTGTTGCTGTTGAGTGTGCTCGGGGTTGTTATCGAGGGGCCAAAAGACTCATGGTGCATGTTTGACGGGTCTAATCCCAGGTTCATGAGTGATTGTTTTGCGGTCTCAATCATGCCAGGAGGACCGCACAAATAAGCCGTGCGGTCAGTCACATCTAGGCTGAATTGGGTGAAGTGTTCGTTGTTGATTCTCTCCGTTTGGCTGGTGTTGAAATGATGTATGGTCAATCCAGGCAATTGTTGAGAAAGCCAAGTCCATTCTTCTGTGAAAGGCAGAGACTCTGTGCGAGTGTAATACATCAAGTCCACTTGACGATGTGATTGTTTGTTGGCCATTTCGTGAAGCATGCTTCGAAAAGGGGTGATGCCGCTGCCACCGGCCACCAGCAACAGAGGGCTGTCTTGATTGGGTAATGTGAAATGTCCTCTGGCTTCAGTGATGTTGATCCAATCATTTGGGCTCAACCATTGGTCTAAATCAGCGGTGATTTTGCCCTTGCTTTGTTTGCGTATGGTCAATTCAATCAGCCCGTTTTCAGAGAAATGCGATGGTGCGTGCGACAAAGAAAATGTTCTGTAAAAACGGCGGCCATTGCGTTCGTGGATGAGGTCAATGTGCTGGCCGGCTTTGAAACCGGGCCAGTTTTTTTGGGGTCTCAGCACCAAACTCAGCATGCCATCTTGTTCTGTGCGAACGGCGGTGATTTGTGCGCTGTAGTTTTCGGCTTGCCAATTGGGCTTAAACCACTGAATGATGGGTTCCCAATATTCAGTCCATCGTTTTTTGTGGGTGAGGGCAGATTGAATCCAATTAAGGGTTTTTGTGAGCATGGTATGGGCTTTGTATTTTCAGCGAACAAGTGTACCCTGAAAAAGTCAAAAGGCAAGCTGTTAAGCAAAATATAGCTATTATTTTCCTGATAAAGTTGGCTTTTTGTGATGGTTTGGGTGTGTTGTTAAGGCTAACGTGCGTTTGCTGAATGTTTATTTTTGTTGTTCATTTCCAGTGCGCCTGCTGCAATGAATCGCAGTTGCATGATGGCACGGTCTTCCAAGGCTTGGCGTTGTTTGGGTTTGCATGCGATGAATTCAGCCCCGGCATTGAAGATCACCGCGACCATGGCTTCAGCTTGAGCAAAGGCCAACTCGTGATCCTGTCCCGTGCTTTGAATGTAATCGGTGAGCTCGACAATGAAATATTGGATCTCTCTGGCAACAGCCACTCGCAGGGCACGGGTTGTGCCTGAGCGCTCATGAAACAAGATGCGAAAAATGTTGGGATTGGCCTGTGTGAATTCGAGGAATGTTTTTACAGAGGTGGCAATCACGCTGCCACTTTCTTTTAATCTTTGGCGTGCTTTGCGCATGACTTGGCGCAAGGCCAGTCCTGATTCATCGACCAGGGTCAATCCCAATTCTTCCATGTCTTTAAAACGAAGTGGGCGCAATGCCAGCGACACGGGCCACTTCTCGCAAACTTAAATTGGCAAAGCTCTGGCTTTCGCTGAGTTCACCAATGGCTGCTTCTATGATTTTTCGGCGGGTGCGCTCTTTTTGTTGTGAACGTGTTGTGGTCAATGGCAGGTGTCTGTTTCAAAGCTTAAGGATAGCAACTACCAAGAATTGAATCAATGACGAATCATGTTGTACACCCAGAAGTGTCATCACAAGGGTTAATCAGGTAAAATGCAGGCCACTTCAATCAAACGCCATCAGATGTCAATTTATAACCAAAAAACCGGATTGCCACGGGGACGCACAGTTACTTATACTGTTTCTTCAGAGTTGCTGAAAAACAACCCCTTAGGTGACCCATGTAACAGGCAAATCCCGGTGTACCTGCCTCATGGCTATGATGAAGCCGAGGATTTGCCGGTGATGTTTTATTTGGCTGCGTATTCAAACTCAGGCGAGGGTGTTGTGGGTTGGCGAAATTTTGGTGAATCCATTCCAGAGCGATTGGACCGCTTGATCGCTTCTCAGAAAATGGGCCCCTGTGTGGTGGTTTTTCCTGAATGCTTCACCTCCTTGGGTGGCAATCAGTATTTAGACAGTCCAGTGATGGGCGCCTATGCCAGTCATGTTCACCAAGAATTGATCCCCTGGGCAGAAAACACATTCAAAATCAAAAAAGGAGCCGCACACCGCGCGGTGTTAGGCAAATCTTCAGGTGGATTCGCCGCAATCCGATTTGCCATGGATTTTCCGGGGCAATGGGGAGCGATTGCCAACCACTCGGGTGACTCAGGATTTGATTTGTTGTACCAACGGGACTTTCCTGCTGTGGCCGATGTGTTGTCACAGTTTGATTATGATGTCGATAAATTCATCAAGCGGTTTTGGAAGGCGAAAAAAATCATGGGATCGCACATTTTGGCTTTGATGCATTTGTGCATGGCGGCCACCTATGATGAAGAAATGGTCCTGCCTTTTGATTTGAAAACCTGCGAATTGGATCAGGCAAGGTGGCAGCGTTGGTTGGCCCATGATCCGGTGCGTCGTGTGGCAGGTCATGTCGATGCACTGAAGCAATTGAATGGTTTGTACATGGACTGTGGCTTCCGTGATCAATATTTCATTCACTATGGCATGAGACAACTGTCAAATCAGCTTGAAAATCACGCAATCGAACATACTTACACAGAGTTTTATGGCACCCATTCCGGCATCGATTATCGCTTGGATGAGTCCCTACCTTATTTATACGAGCGGATCCAATGATTACAGTGACTCAAGACGCCATCGAATTCCTTTCAGGCGTCATCAGCGAGCAGGACATCGACAACCTGCACCTCAAAGTGAATGTGCAACATGCGGGCACACCCATGGCAGATTGCCATTTGGGTTTTTGCGAAGCAGATGAAGTGACGACTGGCTATGAATGTCAGAGCTTGGGTGAGTTCAACCTGTATGTCGCTCACGATGACCTCGAATATTTTGAAGGGGCAACGATTGACTATGAAGTGCAAGGTGCCAGTGGTCAATTGAACATCAAAGCACCCAATCTGAAAGGTGATTCACCTGATGAGGATGCCCCTTTGTTTGAGCGTGTTTCTTATTTCATCGATGCGCAAATCAATCCGATGTTGGCATCCCATGGTGGCCGGGCCACTTTAACAGCCATTGAAGATGACAAAGCATACATTCAATTTGGCGGTGGTTGCCAAGGCTGCGGCATGGCCAAACAGACATTGTCCGTTGGCATGCAAGGTCAAATCACAGAAGCGTTCAAGGAAATCAATGAAGTCCTTGATGCCACTGATCACGCATCCGGTGAAAACCCTTATTACCAATGAGTCATGACATGAGTGAATGGATCTTTGATGCCACAGCGAGCAATTTTGGCACCGATGTGGTTGAAAAATCGAATGTAACCCCAGTCTTGGTTGATTTTTGGGCCGATTGGTGTGAGCCTTGTAAAAACCTGATGCCGGTATTGCATTCAGTGGTCGAACAAGCAGCTGGTGCTTTGTTGCTGGCCAAGGTGAACACGGACCAGGAACAAGCCATGGCGATGCAAATGGGCATCCAGAGCTTGCCCACCGTTGCTTTGGTCAAAGGCGGTCAAATTGTTGACAGTTTCACAGGGTTGAAATCAGAAACAGAACTCAAAGAATGGTTGGCGCCCCACATTGTGGTCGCAGATCAAGCAGCCGAAACGGTGATTGACCCAGGATTGAACGCTTTGATCGCCAGTGGGCAATACGAAGCGGCTTTGGCTCAATTGCAAAATCAACCGATTGATCAGGTGTTTGCTCCAATGATCCAGATCTATGTTGGTTTGGGTGAATTGGCAGCGGCTCAGAAAGTGTTTGACGGTTTGGATGAATCAATTCAAAAAACACCTCAAGCGGTTCAATCTCAAGCTTTGATTGACGTGGCTCAAGTTGATATTTCAGAGCGACCAGAGCTTGAGCAAGTGCGCTCGCTGATGCTCAGTGGACAATATGAAGTGGCTTTGGAACAGTTGTTGGCAGCGCTGGGACAGCCAGGTGAAAAAGCGGCCATCAAACAAATGCTGATTGCGGCTTTTGGTTTGCTTGAAGACCCCAAGGCTGTGGCTTCATACCGACGTCGCATGTCTCGGATGCTGTTTTAAAGGTGAAATGATGAAGTGGATGTTAATGATGATGGCGTGGTCTGGATCTGTATTGGCAGGCGACTATTTGACCTCTACCAAAACATTGGATGACCGCATCAAAGTGGGTGGCCAGTTACAAGAACAAGATGTCCAGGCCTTGGCTGATGCAGGCGTGATGCATGTGATCAATTTCAGAACCCAAGCAGAAATGGATGCCCTGTCATTCGATGAACAAACGATCGTCACGCAAGCAAACATGACTTATGATTTGATTCCGATGGGGAAATCAGTGGGGTATGCCCCCAGTCAACTGGCATCATTCACTGCCTTGATGTCGAAATATGACGATGAACCCACGGTGTTACATTGCCATTCAGGTTTTCGCGCCAATTTGATATACGCAGCTTGGTTGATTGAAAGTCAGAACACGGCACCAGAAGATGCCAAACGCATGGTTCATGCCTGGTCCGATGAAGCCATCGGCCAATTACTCAACAAAAAAATCACAACAGAAGAATGAACAAAATCATCACTCGATTTGCCCCCAGTCCAACGGGGTATTTGCATGTGGGCGGCGCTCGCACAGCCCTGTTTTCTTACCTCTACGCACGCCACCACGGTGGTCAATTTGAACTGCGCATAGAAGACACCGACACCGAACGATCAACCCAAGCTTCGGTTGATGCCATTTTTGATGGCATGAACTGGCTGGGTTTGGAGCATGATTCTGAGGTCAAATACCAGAGTCAAAACCTGAGCCGCTATCAGGAAAAAATTGAACAATTACTGGCTGAGGGCAAGGCTTATTACTGTGATTGCAGTAAAGAAGAGCTCGATGCCATGCGTGAAGCGCAGAAACAAAGGGGTGAAAAGCCGCGTTATGACGGCAGAAACCGAGACAAAGGTTTGGTCAAATCTGAAACCACGGTGATTCGCTTCAAAACGCCTTTGGATGGTGAGGTGTCATTCAAAGACCACGTCAGGGGTGAAATTACTGTCGCCAATTCAGAATTGGATGACCTGGTGATTGCGCGTGCCGATGGCATGCCAACCTACAACTTCTCGGTGGTGATTGATGATGCTGACATGGGGATCACCCATGTGATTCGCGGTGATGACCACATCAACAACACGCCTCGACAAATCAACATCTACCACGCTTTGGGATTTCCTGTCCCTGAATTTGCCCATGTACCCATGATTTTGGGCGATGACGGTGCGCGACTGTCTAAACGACATGGTGCCGTCAGTGTCATGCAATATGCCGAAGATGGTTATTTGCCCGAAGCGGTATTGAATTATCTGGTTCGTTTGGGTTGGTCACACGGTGACCAGGAGCTGTTCAGTAAAGACGAAATGGTCGAGCTGTTTGATTTAGGCGGTGTCAACAAGGCGCCCAGTTCATTCAACACCAGCAAACTGAACTGGATTAACCAACAATACATGCAACAAGTCGAACCACAGCGTTTGGCCGACTTGCTTAAAACAAGACTCGCAGCTTTGGATATCCAAACGGACATGGACCTGGTGCCTGTTGTTGAATTGTTTAAAGAGCGTGCTCAAACCATCAATGAGTTGGCCGATTCTAGTTTGTTCTTG
>JAUHZH010000102.1 GCA_030426065.1 Gammaproteobacteria bacterium | reverse complement strand
TTTATTGATACCTTTGTAAAGTTAAATAATTCTTTCACTATCTTAAACGATAGATTTTCAGAAATAACATTTCCAGTTTAATTACGGATTTTCGCAGATTTTGTTTACTTCTGAAAAAGAAACCATCAGCACCAATTTCTTGATTCGGTGGGCAAACTGTTTGTCTTGTTCCATCACTGCGGACTGATCACCCGTGGACAGTAAAAATCCGACCACCTCTTTGTTGTGCCAAATTTTAAACATCAACCCAGGGCTGTCCCAATAGGCCGTTCCTGTGATCCTTTCTTTCTTGTGATTAAATAAAGTGTAATCGGGGATGATGCGCTTCAGTTTCTCTTTCACTTTCTTGACCTTTTTGTGGTCCTCTTCTTCCCACTTTTCTTTGCTCCTGGGGTGAGTGATTTTTTTACTGACTTTGACTGCACTTTTATTCAACAAAGCATGCCATTTTTTTGGGTCTTTTTTCAAAGTATGCCAATTCCCATAGTGGTCATAGTAACTTTCCAGTGTCAAAACCAAACGGTGAGAATAGGCTTTTTCCAAAGATTTTTTGTAGTTGTTGAATCCTTTGTTCACGCCTTGTTGCATCATCAATGACATCACCAAAATCACCAGCCCAGTGATGGCCAGCAACAACAAAAAAACCTTGGCTTTAAGGGATATGCGTTTCATGTCGCCATCATGGCATAAAATAGTGCAAACAAAAAGGAAGTGGTGAGGATTACTTTCCGATACAAAAACTGGAGAAAATCCTTCCCAATAAATCATCGGAAGAAAATTCACCGGTTATTTCACTCATGGCATGTTGTGCCAAGCGCAACTCTTCGGCCGATAACTCACCTTGGTTGTGCTGCAACTGTGATTCCGCTTCATCAACATGTGATTGGGTGATTTTCAGCTGTTCGATGTGACGTGCCCGAGCCGTGAACGTGGAGTCTCCCAAAGCCGTCTTGATCACGCGGCTGACAATGGCTTGTTCCAATGCATCCAAACCTGTTTGATTCAGGGCAGAGACCACCACAGCATGATCCGGTGCTTTGGCATGTAGCAGATCACTTTTGTTGATGATGGTGATTTCTTTGTTGTTTTGTTCCAGCGTCTCTGGCATGTCGCTGCCATCAATGACATGCAGGACCACGTCGGCTTGTGCTTTGACGTTGAGCGCCCGATCGATGCCTTGTTGTTCAATCGGGTTATCGGTATCGTGGATGCCTGCGGTGTCAATCACCCGAACCGGAATGCCTTGGATCACGATGTCTTCTTTGATCACATCGCGGGTGGTTCCTGCCACATCTGAAATGATGGCGGTGTCTTCTTTGGTCAAGCAGTTGAGCAAAGAAGACTTGCCTGCATTGGGTTTGCCGATGATGGCCAAGTTGATCCCTTGGTTCAACACCACCCCAGTTTGGGTTTGGGCCAATGTGTTTTTCAGCGCTTGATTCAGGTCTGCCATTTGCTGTCGCAATTGTTCATCTGCCAAAAAATCGATTTCTTCTTCGGGGAAATCAATCGCCGACTCAACCCAAATGCGGGTTTGAATCAACAGCTCAAGGATGTGATTGACGTGATTTGAAAACTCGCCTTGTAAGGCCCTTTGCGATGCCAATACGGCTTGTTCTGATCCACCAGATATGACATCGGCAATGGCCTCGGCTTGAACCAAATCAATTTTGTCATTCAAAAAAGCACGTTCGGAAAACTCGCCTGGCCGTGCCAACCTCGCACCGGCCTGTAACACCGCTTTCAACAACATTTGCATCACCACATGGCCACCATGTCCTTGCAGTTCAACCACGTCTTCACCGGTGAAAGAGGCGGGGGTTTGAAAACAGAGCAACAAGCCAGAATCAATGATTTGATCGTGGTTGTTCTTGAATGTGGCAAAAAGGGCTTTTCTGGGAGTGGGGTTGCTTATCCCTGACAAGCGGGTGGCTATCCTGAACGCTTCAGGGCCAGATATGCGGATGATGCCAACACCACCGGTGCCCGCCGGCGTGGCGATGGCAGCGATGGTGTCGGCATTCGGGTTCATCAAGCGTTGTCTTGGGCATCAATGCGTTTGGTGATGAACCACTGTTGGGCCAAACTCAACACCGAGTTGACTGCCCAATAGAGCACCAAACCTGATTGGAAGAAAGCAAACAAGACAGAGAATGCCACCGGCATGAACTTCATGATTTTTTGTTGCATCGGATCCATGCCTGGCGCCGGAGACAAGCGTTGTGTCATGATCATGGCCGCGGCATTGATGGCTGGTAAAATATAATACGGGTCTGGGCTTGATAAATCTTGCAACCACAACATGAAGGGTGCTTGGCGCAGTTCAACGGATTCCAACAACACCCAATACAAGGCAATGAACACAGGAATTTGCACCAAGATGGGAAGACAGCCACCCATGGGGTTGACCTTTTCTTGTTGGTACAGCTTCATCATTTCTTCATTGAACTTCTGTCTGTTGTCTTTGTAACGTTCTTTCAAGGTGGTGATGCGTGGCGTCAGTTTGCGCATCTTCGCCATCGAGCGGTATTGAGCTTCTGACAGTTTGAAAAACACCAGCTTGATCAAAATGGTCAACAAAATAATCGACCAACCCCAGTTGCCCACCACGCCGTGGATCTTATCCAATACCCAGAACAAGGGTTTGGCAATGGCTGTGAACATGCCATAATCTACGGTCAAATCCAGGCCTTTGCCTATTTCTGGCAATTCATTTTGCAACTTCGGACCCACATAAATGGTGCTGTTGAAGTCGGTTTGACCACCGGCAGGCACGGCTTTCTGCGGCGTCACATAACGAATCAAATAAGGGGTGGTGCTGTTATTTCGGTATTCACTTTGTACCTCAATGCGATCACCCTCAGGTTTCACTGCCGAGAAGAAGTAATGTTGCACCATGCCGACCCACGCATCTGGGCCGAGGGTGGTTTTGATGGTTTCTTCTTGCAAGTCATCAAAAGAGAATTTTTCATAACCGTCTTCAGAGTCGAAGTAGGCTGCACCTTTGAATGAATAGCGTCCCGCATCCGTGAATCCTGGGTCGTTGCCCAACCAAGGGTTGTTGCGTTTGATTTGTTGGTACTCTGCCAAAAGCCAATCTTGGCCACTGTCATTTTGGACCGATTGGGTCAGTTGGATGTCATAACCATCGGCTTTGATTGTGTATGATTTTTCAATCGTACCACTTTCGTTGTTGGCGACAAAGCGGATGGTTTGTTGACCAGATTCAATGTGAACTTGGCTCGAAGGTGCTGAGAAATTGAGGTTGTGACTGAAGGTCGCTTGTGAACCCACCAAACCACTTTCCGCCTGGTATGCGTTCTTGCTGTAATCAAACAACACCACATTTTGATTCTCACCCTTGTTGATTGGGTATTGCTTGAGTTCTGCATAAACCAACGCCGCGCCCTGGCTGGCAAATTTCAACACCATCAAAGGTGTCTCAACCGTGGTGATGACATCGACATTTTGGGTTTGTACAACCGCGGGTGTGTCACTGCCCAATGACGTATTGACAGTGGGTACATCCTCGTTGGCGGGTTGGGCCGCAGGTAACGGTTGGCTCGTCGGTACATCGGTGGCACCTGGGATGTTGTTTGTTTGACTCACCGTGCCCTGATCAACAGGTTCTGGTTGTTGTCCATAATCTTTCTGCCATTCCACATAAAGCAGAAAACCCAAAAACATCAAAGCAATCAAGTAAACATTTTTTGCGTTAGTCATTCTTTTTCTCTGTTTGTCGCCACAAATGGTTCAAGCTTGAGAACAAGGTGGCATTGTCACTGTGCTGACAGCGGGGTTTGGCTATCAACACATAATCGGCGTTTTTTAAATCAGCGCGTATTCTAAATGATTCTCTGGCCAAGCGCTTGATTCTGTTGCGTCCCACTGCCGTTTTGTCCACTTTTTTGGACACAACCAAGCCCAAGCGGCGGTTGAATTCCCTTGGATGAGGCCCTTTTTTTGGTGGGTAGTGGATCAGTAAGGTGAAGTGAGCGTTGTGAATTTTTTTTGAGCGTTTAAAAACCCGGTCAAAATCTGACCGGGTTAATAATCTTTTGCCTTTAGGAAACAGGCACACCGTTTGAATGGATCAATCGGTTATCAGGCAGCCAATCTTTTTCTGCCTTTGGCACGACGGGCGTTGATCACAGCGCGACCACCGCGGGTTTTCATGCGAGCGCGAAAACCATGTGTACGTGCTCTTTTCAAGTTACTTGGTTGAAATGTTCTTTTCATGATTGCTTACCTTATATATAGCTTATCGGGCGTTGCGCATCATGCGCAGCCACCAAAAGGCCGTGCATAATACTGCTTTTCACTGAGCTGTTCAAGACTTTTTTGATAATTTGAGTGCTTTTATGAGAATCTGATCAGGCCTGAAACCCAGCCGATTTGCTTTGATAAAAAAATGTTAAATGACCCGCAATGGCGGCCGCCCTGTCTGTTATACTGTCTTGCTTTTTTTAATTTTTTACTGGGATGTGGGAAACTTGTTTAAAACGATTAGAATCTGAAATTTCCAAAGAAGACATCAATCTTTGGATCAAACACTTGAAAGTTGAAATCCTTGACCAACAGGTTCTTTTGTATGCCTACAACGACATCGTTCTCAACACCATCAACAACAAGTTCCTCAAAAGCATACAAGCAGCCGTCATCGAAGTTTTTGGTTCAGACCATGCGGTACAGCTGAACTTGGTCGTTGACCAAAAACCTCAACTCAAAAGCAACAACGTCAACGATGACAGGCCCAACATCGCCGCCAACATTGATCAACGTTTCACTTTTGAGTCCTTCATTGAAGGTCGCTCTAATGCCATTGCACTGGCTGCTGCCATCCAAGCGGCACAAAAAGACAACCAACACTTCAACCCGCTGTTCCTTTATGGCAGCACCGGTTTGGGGAAAACCCACTTGCTTCATGCGATTGGAAACAGGGTCAAACAAAATGACCCCAAAGAGGTGGTTTGCTACTTACATTCTGAAACCTATGTCAACGAAATGGTCAGTGCCATTCGCAACAATGACATGGACAAATTCAAATTGAAGTACCGTTCAGTCAACACTTTATTGATCGATGACATTCAATTTTTTGCTGGCAAAGAACGAACACAAGAAGAGTTTTTTCACACCTTCAACTATTTGCTGGATGGTCAACAACAAGTCATCATCACATGTGATAAATTCCCCAAAGAGGTCAATGGATTGGATCCGCGTTTGAAATCCAGGCTGGGATCAGGACTGTCTGTCGCCATTGACCCACCAGATTATGAAACCCGCGTGGCCATCTTGCAGGAAAAAGCCGCACTTTCAGGATTGGACATCCCCAATGAAGTGGCCTTTTACATTGCCAAGCAAATCAATTCGAACATCCGTGAATTGGAAGGGGCACTGAACACCCTGTATGCCAATGCCAAATTCACCAAACAAAAAATTGATTTGCCATTCACCAAAACCACTTTAAAAAACATGTTCATGGTCCACCACCGGATTGTGTCCATAGAAAACATACAAAAAACAACGGCACAATACTACAACATCAAATGGACAGAATTGCTGGGTAAATCCAGAAAACGATCCATTGTCAGACCCAGACAGATGGCCATGTATTTAGCCAAAGAAATGACCGACAAAAGCTACCCTGAAATAGGTGAGCTGTTTGGTGGCAGGGACCACACCACTGTTTTGCATGCATACCGCAAAATGGAACAAATTTTGGTAGAATCACCTGATGCCAACGAGGACAAGCAGAAGATTGTGAATAAACTGACGGAATAAGAACTGTATAAGCTGTGGATAACTTGTCAATAAACCAAAATCAAAAAATCAGCCACAAGTTATCCACAGGATATACAATTCAAAAACCCAAATAAAAATTATTTAAAAACATAGGGTTAGAACACATGTCATTGTTTTTATTCTTTACTATAACTATAAATTTTTTATATATATACTATGATTTTTAAGGCCCAAAGAGAATCGATATTGGCACCCCTCAATCAAATTTGTGGTGTGGTCGAGAAAAAAGGCACGTTACCGGTATTAAGTAATGTCCTCATCAAAACAGATGGCGATCAGTTGTTGCTCACCACCAGTGATCTGGATGTGGAAATGCGTTCCAAATGTGTGGTTGATGTGGAGGAGGCTGGTGAAGTAACGGTTCCTGCTCAGAAATTCCTCGACATCTGTAAAGCATTGCCTGATGGGTCAATGATCCATTTTGAGTTTCAACAAGGGCAATGTATGATCAAATCAGGTCAAAGTAAATTTTCTTTGAGTACCTTGCCCGCACAAGAATTTCCCTTGATTGAAGAAATGGAGTCGTACCAGCAGGTTGTCATTGCTTCCACCGACTTACAAAGGATGCTGAAACAAACTGTTTTTTGTATGGCGGTGCAAGATGTTCGTTATTTCTTGAATGGTTTGCTGTTCGAAGTCAGCCACAGCAAACTGCGTTGTGTCTCTGCCGATGGCCATCGATTGGCCTTGTCTGAGTGTGACTATGTCAACGACAGTGGCATAAACAAACAGGTATTGATTCCACGCAAAGGTGTACTTGAACTGCAGAAAATGATCAAAGACGTTGATCAAGACATCACTTTGTATGTTGGCAACAACCACGTGAAAGTTCAAGTGGAACACATTGCCATGACTTCCAAACTGATTGATGGGAAATTCCCTGACTATGAGGCGGTCATTCCCTTGAACATGGAACAGCAATTCACAGCTGATAAAGAAATGTTAAGGAAAGCGCTGATGCGTGTGGCCATTTTATCCAATGAACAATACAAAGGTGTTAAATTCAAAATCACCCAGGATCAATTGGAGATTGTTGGAAATAACCCTGACCAAGAGCAAGCAGAAGATGTGATTTCAGTTCAAAGCGACATCACTCAGATCGAAACGGCTTTCAATGTGAATTACCTTTTGGAAGCGACCAATGCGATACTGGATGATGACATCCAGTTCAGTTTCAAGGAAGCCACCTCCAGTTGCTTGATCAAGCACCCGGAGCGCACGGACTGTCGTTTGGTGGTCATGCCACTCCGCATTTAGGTGTCAATCAATCAGCTCAATTTATCAGCTTTCAGGTGCCACCTGGAAGCTGATTTTTTGTTTTCATACCACATCAATGTGATCACGGGTGACAATGGCTCCGGAAAAACTTCAGTCCTTGAAGCGGTTCATTTGCTGTCGACGGGGAAATCCTTTCGAACACCCAACATCAAAAAAATCATCCATCACAAAGAATCAACCTTGTCTGTGTCGGCACGAACGAATAACGGCCTGCAATTGGGTTTGTCCTTCAATCGAGCAGGGGAGAAAAGGATTCGCATCAATCAACATAATCAATCACAGGTTGAGGCAGCCAGCCAGCTTCCTGTTGTCTGTGTGGATCCGTCCAGTTATTTGTTCTTAGAAAACAAT
>JAUHZH010000101.1 GCA_030426065.1 Gammaproteobacteria bacterium | reverse complement strand
CAAATTTATCGATCAGTTTGCCCGCACGGGCTGCGATTTCTCTGGCATTCTTGTTTTGTTTGTCGTTTTGCCATAGCATGTGAACCGTGCGCAAAGTGGCCAATAGATTGGTCGCCGAAACCAACAAGATGTTCTTGCGATAGGCTTTTTCTAACAAATCTGTTTCGCTGTTGATCGCCGTCATCAATGCCCCTTCAATCGGTACGAACATCAGAACAAAATCAACGGTTTGCAAGCCTTCAATGTTTTGATAATCCTTGGCTGACAAACCATTGATGTGTGACTGGATGCTTTGTAGGTGGTCTTTCAATGCAGCTTGTCTTTCGTTGTCATCCGCGGCATTGACGTGGCGTTGGTATGCGGTCAAAGACACTTTGGCATCCACCACCAATGATTTACCGTCTGGCAAATTGATCACCACATCAGGCCGTTTTCTTTTCCCGCCTTCTGTGAAGTTGACTTCAGTTTGGTACTCCCTGCCTTGTTCCAGGCCCGCCAAGTCCAATAATTTTTGCAAAACCATCTCGCCCCAATTGCCTTGGGTTTTGCTTTCAGTGGTCAATGCCTTGGTCAAGTCCTTGGCTTTTTCGCTCAACTCCTGATTCAGTGCCGTGATGCTAGTCAATTGGTTTTTCAATGCTTCGGCTTGAACCGCGCTTTGCTCTTTGCTTTGTGCCACCAATTGTGAAAAACTTTTCAACTGCTCGTGGATGGGTGTCACCAGTTGGTGGATTTGTTGCTTGTTTTGTTCAGTGAACTTCTTGCTTTTTTCATCGAGTATTTTTTGCCCCAGATGGCTGAACTCGTTTTTCATGTGTGCCTGGGTGCTTTCGATGAATGCTTGTTGTTCTTGCAGCCTTTTGTGCTGTTCTTTCAATTCTGTGGCCAAACTGTTTTGTGACAACTCTGCCTGCTTCAATTGGCGTTCCAGTTCGGGGATTTTTTGGGCATCGTTTTTCAGGTACTGGTAACTGGCTTTCAGCTGGGCCTCACGTGCGATCATGGTTTCATTGCGCTGTTGCACTGATCGCAATTGGTCTTGGGTGGCGGCCATGTCACTTTGCAACCGATCCAACTCCACTGCCTTCAGTTCGGTCAGCTGCTGGTGTTGTTCTTGTAACCACAGCTTGTGTCTCCGCCACCACATAAAGGCAATCAAACCACCCAACAAGCAACCCAGAAGCACGGCCAGCAAAACACTTTCCATTGTGTAAAGTTCAATCAAGGCATTTAATTTTTCCATGCGGTTTATGCTATCATTTCATCCATACGAACACAAAGGTAATCCATCATGAAGGTTTTTAAGTATTTGTTTTTCGCCCTGTTGTTTTTGCTGGTCGTTTTCTTCGCTTATGGTTATTTTGTCCTGGAAGACAAAGTCCAAGTGAAACGATCCATCTCAATCGACCGTCCCGCCAAGATGGTGTACAAAAACATCAACAGCATGCACACATTCAACCAATGGTCGCCTTGGGTCGAAGAAGACCCCAATGCCAAATATGAATACGCCGGTCCTGAAACAGGCGTGGGTTCAAAAATGGCTTGGCAAGGCAATCAAAAAGTGGGCGCCGGATCACAAGAAATCATTGAAGTGGTCGAAAACCAAATGGTCAAAACCGAGTTGTATTTTGATGGCCAAGGCGACGACCCGTCTTGGGCCACTTTGGCAATCACCGATCAAGGTGATTCGGTGACGATAGATTGGATTTATAACACCGACTTCAAAGGCAACGTCCTGGGCCGTTATTTTGGCATGATGATGGATGACATGTTGGGCCCTCAGTACGAAAAAGGCCTGAAAAAACTCAAGTCATTGGTGGAAGCACAAAAAGTCTATGACTTTTCCATGATCAGTGTTGAAGACGTGCCTGCACAAACCATTTTGTATGTGTCGGCTGAAGCCAACACCAACCAAGATGTTTCCCCCGTCTTGGCACAAGCATACGGCCAAATCATGCAAATATTGGCAGACAACCAATTGGAACAAGCTGGCATGCCCCTGGCCATCACCAGAAGCTGGGACGCCGGCAACTGGGTGTTTGATGCCGCCATCCCTGTCGATGTCGATGGCATTGAATTACCACAAGACAGTGCCGTTAAACTGGGCAGTACACAGGCTGGGAAAGTGGTCAAGTACATTCAAAAAGGCAATTACGATCAAGCCGAAGTCTCTTATGAGACCATCGATGCCTACCTGAAAGATCAAAACTTAGAGAAAAATGGCGACTCTTGGGAAGTGTATGCCAATGACCCATCTACGGTGGCCACAGAAGACATCGAAACCCACATTTTCCACCCAGTCAAATAACAACTCTTTGTCATTTGAACCAAAAAAAGCCCCAATTGATGGGGCTTTTTTTGTCCGGTTTGATGGTGGTTTATTCGCTTTTATACACCACAGGCTTCCAGTTCTGACGGTCACGATCACTGGCGTCATAAGCCATGTAATAGGTTTTTCCGCCATCCACTGTGATGTTGATGGTGTTTTGCAAATTGCGGTCCTTTTTCAAGGCCACAGACACTTGGTTCTTGGTGTGTCTGTTGTCAATCTTACTTGAAAAAGTGAGTTCATATTCACCGGGTTTCAACCAAACCGCTTGGCCTCGGTCGAGGACATTCTCGCCATTGACGGCCTGTAAACGCATCTCAAACAACTGTTTGGTGGGTTGAGAATGACCCAAAACCAATTTGGCTGAATCTTCTGATGGTTTGGCAAAAGGACTGGCAACAGCACCCATGGCCAACAACATGAGCGAGGTTGTGATGAATTTTTTCATGATTTGGCTCCTAATCAAAGTGTTTATATTGTAATGCACCGAAACTGAATTGTTTCTGAACGAAATGTGTCGTTGATTCATTCATTTCTTGAACCAAGGCACCGGATTGGTGGGATCAGCAGCGCGCCTGATTTCGAAATACAGTCCATTGGGGTCGATGTTTCCTGAATTGCCCACAGTGGCAATGGCATCACCGGCTTGGACCCAGTCCCCGGCTTCCACCAACAATGATTCATTGTGTCCATACAGCGTCATGTAGTCATCGCCATGATCAATCACCAACATCAAACCATAGCCACGCAGCCAGTCAGCGAATGCCACACGCCCGTAAGCCACGGCCTCAATGGTTTTGCCTGGATCTTGTCCTATCACAATGCCATCCCATCGGCTGTAGCCGGCACGCAATGAGCGGTATGAGCGAATGGTTTTGCCCGTCACGGGTTTGGGCAACTGACCCTTCAGACGGGGGAAAGTGGGGCCAGAACCCAAGTCCTCAGGCAAATCATTCAACAATTGTGTGATTTCAGAAAGTAACTGGTTGAGCCTGTTTTGGTCTGCTTCCAATTGCTGGTTTTCATCTTGGTATTGGGCAATGGTTTGACGCAACGAAGTCAACACCAAGGCCCTTTGGTCTTTTTGTTGCTGGATTTTGTTTTGTTCAGCAATCAGTTGATCTTGTTGTTCAGCCAGGCCCTGTTGTTTTGCTTCCAGGTCTTTTTGGATGGCCTGAAGTTGTAGGATTTGTTCGGCGATGTCTTCAATCAAACCATACAGTTTTTGCTGCAGGTATTTGATTTGGTGTTGGGTGATTTCTGCCGTCTGGGTGCTGCTTTTTAGCAGCAACATTTTCAGGATGCGGTCATGGTTGATGTAGATGTTGAGCCGCAACAGTTCAGCCATTTGTGATTTTTGTTCGGCGATGCTGTCATTCTTGATGGTGATTTGTTCGGTCAAATCCGCGATGCTTTTTTCACTGCTGTTGATTTGCAGTTTGATGGCATGGATTTGTTGCCCCAAGGCATTGATCGCTTGGTCTTGCTTTTCCAGTTCGGCCAGTAAATTCGCTTCTTCACCGGTGGCTTGGTTAAGCCTGCCTTTCAACTGACTGAGCTTGCTTTGGATTTGAGACAGCTGGGCATTGATGGCATCTTCATCGGGGCTGTCTTGGGCAATGACCAAGCCACAGAACAACATCAAAAAGACACAAAACAATCGCATAAACCACAGAAAAAAATCAGCTGGAGACATGTTATCAAAGTGTGTCGATGGATAAAACCATCAATAGCGCTTGATTTTTTCAAAGCTTACCTTATATTGTCCTTTTCAAATTTTCTGGTGCCCCATGGCTCAATTGGCAGAATTCATTGGTAACCACGTGTTGTTGGTGACGCTATTTATGGCGGTGTTGTTCCTGTTCTTGATCACGGCTTACAAGCAAGCCAGTGATGGCTTGAAAACGGTGACTGTTGAGCAATTGACCCACCTGGTCAATCAACAGAATGCCAAATTGGTTGATGTCAGACCCGCCGATGTGTATGCCAAAGGCCACATCGCCAATGCCATCAACATGCCCATGGCAGACATTGAAACCGGAAAAATGAAATTAGAAGGACTGAAAAAACGCCCGGTGGTGGTTTATTGCCAAATGGGCAACACTTCAATGAAGGCCTGTAAGTCGCTCAGCGAAGCAGGCATCGAAGCGACTTTCAGCCTCAAAGGTGGCGTCAATGCCTGGCTCAATGACAAATTGCCACTGGCCAAATAATTTATAAATAGGAAATACCATGACTGAAGAAACTCAAGCCGCAGCGGCGGAAAACCAAGGCCCAATGATGTCTTTGCAAAAATTGTATGTGAAAGATGCCTCTTTTGAAGCACCCAACGCACCACAAGTTTTTCAAGAGCAAGGTCAGCCTGAAATCAATTTGAACATGAACCAAAAGGTCAACAAATTGGCTGATGATGTTTATGAAGTGACTTTGACTGCCACCGTCACCTGCAAAGTCAACGAAAAAACGGCTTACTTGGCAGAAGTGGCTCAGGCCGGCATCTTCAACATGCAAAACTTTGAAGAGCAAGCCTTGCACCAAACTTTGGGCATTTACTGCCCCAACGTATTGTTCCCATACGTGCGTCAAGAAATCAGCAACAAAGTCGTCGCTGGTGGTTTCCAACCATTGGTATTGCAACCGGTGAATTTTGAGCAAATGTACGCTCAGCAAATGCAAAAAGCACAAGCTGAAGCCGCAGCCAACACCAAGCAATAATGAAGTTTGCGGTTCTGGGTGCCGGCTCGTGGGGCACCGCCTTGGCCATGCAGATGGCACGGATCGGTGAAACCCTGTTGTGGGGTCGAAATACCGAAGCCATGGCACGGATGCAGGCATCCAGAACCAACGAACAATACCTCCCAGGGTTCTCTTTTCCAGAACAACTGCGAATAGAGCCCGACCTGGCTCAAGCCATACAAGCCGCTGATGCGGTTTTGGTGGTTTGTCCATCACATGCTTTCCATGTCATTTTGGAACAAATCAAACCGTTGCTGAATGGCAAGCCGCTGGCTTGGGCCAGCAAAGGGTTTGAACCCGGCACGGGTCAGTTCCTTCACCAAATCGCCGAAGAAGTGCTGGGTGACGATTACCCCACTGCACTGGTCACTGGTCCTTCATTTGCCAAAGATGTGGCCAATGGCAAACCCACGCTGGTTGCAGTGGCATCAAAACACAGGGATTTTGCCATCGCGGTCAGCAATGCCTTGCTCAACGAAAATTTCAGAACCTATTTGTCTGAAGACCTGGTGGGTGCAGAATTGGGTGGTGCGGTGAAAAACGTTTTGGCTTTGGCCACTGGCATCGCCGACGGCATGGGCTTGGGCGACAACAGTCGCGCCGCACTGATCACCCGAGGGATGGCGGAAATGATGCGCTTGGGACAGGCATTGGGTTGCCAACCTGAAACCTTGATGGGTCTGGCGGGTCTCGGTGACTTGGTCCTCACTTCCACCGGTGATTTGTCTCGCAACAGGCGCATGGGCTTGGCGCTGGGTCGCGGTCAAACCATCGCAGAAGCGAAAGCCGAAATCGGCCAAGTGGTCGAAGGCATAGGCACCACCGACGAAGTCATGCGACTCGCTGAAAAACACGGTGTCGACATGCCCATCACCGAACATGTTTGGAAAGTCGTCCACGGTGAAATGACCACCACCGAAGCTTTGAGCTCTTTGATGGGCCGAAAACTGAAAGCCGAATTCTGAGGGTTTCAACAGAGGGATTGTTTTGTCGGCCCAGGCCGCCCTCTCTTGCAAGCGATTCACTTTGCCATAACACAAATCTGTCGTTGCGAACGAGCCATACTACACCACCGTCATTCCGGCCGAGCCTCAGGCGAGAGCCGGAATCCAGTTTGCGCCTACAGGGATGTAGGAGTCCATCGCAATGACCAGAGCTTTTCAATGTCAACGGGCTCAAAAGCCTCAGTTGAATGGCTTGGCAAACTGTTCCAATTCGGGCACAATCACTGACCCACTCCTGAGTTGATGAATCATGTTTGAAGCGATAGTCACATTGACCATCACAGCCACCCTTTTGCTTGGCTCTCCTGGACCGGCTCCATTGGCATTGGCCGCTTCAGGCGCCACCTTTGGAGTTCGTAAAAGTTTGCCTTTTTTGGCAGGCATTTTGCTTGGTTTGCTGTCGGCCATCTTGGTGGTCGCATCTGGCTTGTCTGTGATGCCTGAAAGCAATGACACCATGCGCTGGGTCATGCAAATCGTGTGCAGCTTATACTTCTTATTCATCGCATATAAAATCGCATCCGCGCCATTCAATGATTTGACCTCTAGTGACTCCCACGTGCCCAGTTTCATCAATGGATTCTTGTTGAACTTGCTCAACCCCAAAGCCTATGCCGCTTTTGTTGCTTTGTTTTCACAGCTGCTCATCCCTGCTTCAAATCAGTGGTGGTCATTGTTCCTGACGGGAGCGGTCTGTTTTGTCGTCGCCGTGTTTGTTGATGTGGTGTGGCTTGTCCTGGGCGGCGTGATGCAGCCCCTGTTCAACACACCATTGAAAGCACGTGTGTTCCGAGTCGTGCTGGCGGTTTTGTTGCTGGCGTCGGTGGTCTGGGCTTTTTATTTTTAAATGGGGGTACACCATTCATTTGGGGTTCAGTGGAAGACACCTATCATGATCAAACGATTAACTTTGGAAAACACATGAAATACCTGTTCACCCTCTTGCTTTTGACTGGCCACCTTGCCGTTGCTGCCTCGCCTTTCGCCAATCCCAATGAGCCTTCAGCCAAACTGGTTTTGGACAACCCACCCTTTGGTGCCAACCAAATGTTTCCTTTGACCTTGCGCGCCATCAACAACAAAAACATCAGCAAAAGAGACCAGGCTGTTTGGCTCAAGCCAGGAAAACACGTGTTGACATTTTCAGACGATGATTTCCACCTGTATTTCAAAGCCAAACAAAACAAAAACACCCGGAAAGTGCGACAAATCAATAACCGAGTGGAAATCACACTGGAAGCAGGCAAGACTTATTACATGGCCTTCGATGCTCGCCACCAAGACCACAAAAAATGGCACCCCATGGTCTACAAAATCCAGGAATAATGGAGCAGAGCACCACCTGATGTGAGTCCATCAGGTGGTCTTAT
>JAUHZH010000100.1 GCA_030426065.1 Gammaproteobacteria bacterium | reverse complement strand
TACAACGAGGTGGTCGGCAAGGGCAAATGCCCGATCGTGGACACCTGGTGGCAGACGGAGACGGGGGGGCACCTCATGACCCCCCTGCCGGGCGCCCACGCGATGAAGCCCGGCAGCGCGATGAAACCCTTCTTCGGCATCAAGCCACAGGTATTGGAACCCACCAGCGCCGAGGTGCTGACCGACAACCCCGTCGAAGGCGTGCTGGTCATCAAGGACAGCTGGCCCGGCCAGATGCGCAGCGTGTACGGCGACCACCAGCGCTTTATTGACACCTATTTCTCAGCGTTTCCCGGTGTCTACACCACCGGTGATGCCGCCCGTCGTGACGAGGACGGTTATTACTGGATCACTGGACGCACCGATGACGTGTTGAATGTGTCTGGCCATCGTCTCGGCACCGCAGAAATTGAAAGTGCCTTGGTGTCACATCCCGGTGTTGCCGAAGCCGCCGTGGTGGGCTGTCCGCACGACATCAAAGGACAAGGCATCTACGTTTATGTCACCTTGATGGATGGCCAAAGCGGCGATGAAGATTTACGCCAAGAATTGCTTCATTGGGTGCGCCATGAGATCGGCCCAATCGCCACCCCGGATTTCATCCAATGGGCACCCGGTTTGCCCAAAACCCGATCCGGCAAGATCATGCGCCGCATCTTAAGAAAAATCGCCGCCAATGAGCACCATGCTTTGGGCGACACCTCCACTTTGGCTGAGCCCGCTGTGGTCGAAGACTTGATCAGGGGTCGTTTGAACCGTTAGCCCGTTCAACATAATAAGACATCAAAACTTCACTGTCCTGTAGCATACCGGGTGTCAAGTTGCGCTCGTACCATTGTTGAAAATTGAGCTCACAATTTTCTCGAAAAGCTACGCACATTTTCACCATGATGACACTGTCAGGCCCACAATCCGAACCCATGTCACATGACAATTTGGTCATCGCAGTGGTGAACATTTCTTTGAGGTATTCCGAACTGCCGCCACCAAGCAATGATCGATTTTGGTCTTCAAAGAAGCGCCACCCACCCAACAAAGGTTTGTTGGCATACCGAATCACTTCAGACTGCCTGTTTTTGATGCCAGACAACAAAACATGAGTTGCATACATCTCCAATTCAGCGGGTTGGGTGTTCGATGGGTCAGGCCATTGTTTCAGCACCGAACCCAGTTCTGATTTAGCCTCTATGGGCCTTTGTTTCATCGCCTCTGCTTCAAAGTCGGGCCATTTCGCCTGCCAGCCAAGACAGGAATCACTGACCAGTTTCACTGCATCTTTTTGAGATTCATACCTAAGCTGATCCGTGTCTTCGTCGTACCAGCGCCACCGTTTACATGCCTCTAAACGGCTGGCAATGATGAACCCCGCCACGTAGGGGTCATCGTGCAGGCCAGACTGTGTCGCATCCTCGACCACGTCAGGTGTTTCTGGGGGCACCAAAAGGGCCTCATCAGTCACAAGCTCATTTGAATTGGTTTCAATTTCAGGGGGATCGATGTGTTCAACCCGAGACTCATTGCCAAGCTCATTAACCGCTTCATCTTGTTGATGAATCGACCACATCAACAGCAGCAAAACAACAACCACCAATACAACCCACCATTTACTTTTGGCCATAATACGCCTGGATCCAATCGTTCAATAAAGCCACATCCATTTTCTGCCCTCGTGTCAAATGACAGTTTTCATAGAATGTATGGGCGGAGACGCCACACGCATCCACATGCATTGTCCACCCCCCCAATCCCAAACAGTATTGAGTCATCAATCGCCCAGATGCGCTGCAATCCCCACCCAGTTCGCACCAATACAGAACGGTGGCAGGAAGTAACACCAAACCACTCAACTTTGTGCCAGTAGAAATGCCAATTTCTGACATCAGTTTCTGGCTAGGTAACAAATAGCGAGCCATTGAATCGCCCACAGAACCGCTTGATGATCTGCCGGCACCAAAGCCGTCAAAACCCGACATGTTTTCTGCTTTCTGTTTGGCCATATAAAACACATCTGGGTCTGGTGAATGCAACAAAGGCTCCATGGCATGTAAGGCATCTATATACCTCGTTTCAGCAAGTACAATGGCTTCAGAGTCTTGATTGACACTTTCTTGCATTTTCTTTTGCAAGCGCAGCATTTCTTTGATGGCAGGGTGGTTGGCGTCCAATGTAACCGATTCGGCTCCTTCTCTTGACAAGGTGGCCTCTTGCATTAAAGCGGCTATTTTTTCCATCATCGCTAATTGCTCTTCTTCGCTCATCGAGCTGTAGCCCCGATTCAGCCCCCACAGCTCATCTCGTGCCTGGTCCACTTGCATGGTGGCCAAAAATGCTTGTTTGATTCGCTTTTCCTTGTCGGTCTTGGCCGACTCGGTTTGTAGAAGTTCAGTCAAAACCAAGCCCAAACTGAAGTAATTGGCTTGCTCAAATTCTGGCATCTGCAATGCTTCATTTTCTGCAATGCTTTGACAGCGCATGGTGTATTCAGCCAACACTTGATCCTGGGCTTCGTTTGGGTGAAAAGGACCATACCGTAACTCATCCCTTCGTTTTCTGTGACGCTCATGAAAAGCGTTGACAAAGTCAATAGCGGTGTCTTTTGATTCCGCCTGACGCAATTCAATGTGATAATCTCGGCACAGTTCATGCCATTCATAAGTGCGGTAAATTTCCAAATAGCTGAGCACTTCTGCATTGCCTTTTTGAGGTGTTTCGCGTTGGAATTCTTCAAAACCAACCGCTTGTGATTCATGAATCGCCATCACCTCAGGGATTTTAGGCTCCAAAACCTTGGTTGTTTCATCTGCTTGCAATGTGACTAAATTGGGTTGTTTGAAGTTGTATGGTTCTTTGCTTGGTTTCATCAACCAAAATGCCACCATAAAAATCAATAAAAAAAATAAACTGAACAGGTATCGCTTTTTCACCTTTTCTCAAACCCCATTTTTCAACTGCTTTTCATTATTTTTTGATCGTCCTTTTGGGTTGAGGATCAATCCATGTGTTTTGAATAATAAGCCATCAAGGCCTCAACGTCCATTTTCATCCCAGGCGTGAGTGCAACATCCAAATATTGCTGGAATGTCAAGTTGCACATGGCTGAGTCATGCTGGCAATAGGAATCCATGTAAGGCTTGTTTGCTTCACACTGATCAGGCTGAGTCTGACACGACAGCAACCGCAAGGCATATCGAGACAAAAACCTGATGTATACCTTGTCACCGCCTATCACATGCTGATCGGGTCGGGCTAAATTGTATTCCCAGCTGTGCAACTGGCCCAGCAGCGTTGTCATGGCTTCCAGGTTGCCTTTTTGATGTGCTGCTTCAAACATGGCCAGCCCCTCATTGTGGTATTCAAACCTGTTTTCAACTTGGTATCGGTCGATCCAATCTTGTATGTCTGCCAGTAACTGGTCTGTCACCTTTGGTTCTTGAGCAGAAGCCTCGGGTTCAATCAATGGCGTGTTTTTCAACGGCTTCTTGACCGGGGCCGTGTTCACGTTTTTATTTTCAGCTTCGGTTAAGATCAGTTCACCAGACCTCACTTCAGGGTGGTGTTTGGATTCTGAAAAAACCCACCAAAGCATCAAGCCAACAATTGCAATGATTAAAACTGGCGCTTTATTGCCCATAAAATGCCTCCAAAGCAGTCAACATCCAATTGATATCATGTAACTGTCCTGTGGTTAATTGTGCATACAACTCAGACTCCAACAGATCTTGATCACAGGCTTGGAAATTCATTTTCGAATAAGACAGACCCAAACACCAATCGGTCATCAAGTCACCAGTGGCACTGCAATCGGCCCCCAATGAACAATAGTACAGGCTTTCAGCCATTTTGAGCGTGCTGAAGAACAAGAATTGGTTACCTTGATGCTGAGTCACCGTGTTGACAAAGGCTTTGGAAGTGGGCACATATTCTCTTTCAACCAAACCTTTCAAACCGGGGATTTCTGAAAGGCTTTCATAGCTAATCAAACCAAAAACAGCAAAAGGCCTGTTTGAAGGGCTCATTTCAGTGATGGCCTTGGCCAACAAAAACACCTCTGGATCAATTGTGTTGAGGTCCACCCTTGTTTTTGTCAATAACACACTCAATTCCGCCACCAATTGTTTGGCCAATGGCTTGTTGGACTGCTTTTGTTCGCTGTATTGTTGATACAAACGGCTGACTTCAGCTTGGATTTCTTCGTTCCTGGTTTGAATCATGGGATCCGCATCAGGGTTGGCCGTTCTCAGTCCGTTCAATTGTTTTATTTTCGCATGAAACGACTGGATTTGGCTGGGTGTCCACATGTCTGTGCCCTCAATGGTGCTGAAAATGGTTCGAAACAAGTCAGCCACTCGTTGTCCAGATTCGATCAGCTCCTTTAACTTTTTTTCTTTTGTTGAGGATGCTTTTTTACGCATCAACACTTGCATAAAATCCCCTTCAACCGAATCCCAACCCCGTTCTTTACCAAAAACTTCGCGCCAAACCGAAAGTAACTTTTCACATTTTTGGGCGTGTGATGTGGCAACTTGTAACAAGGGCTCAGGTATGGGATCAATCGATCCATCTGGGTTGGGTGCCATGTTTTCTTGGGCCTTGTTCCAAACGTGTTCAGGAAAGTCGAATGATTCATGGTACATCAACGCCATGCGTTTTTCTCGGATGTACTTTTGACACATTTGTGCTTGCCTGAAATGACGGAATACAGTCAAGTAGGACACTCCTTTCATGACCGGCGCCTCTTTTGTCGTCACCGCTGATGGAATGGCATGGTTAGGGACAGACAAATCCGTTTCACTTTTTTTTTCAGTTGACAGTACGCCACTTGGATTTGACTGTTCTGAAACTGTGCTGGCGCTGTGTTTTTGAGAAACATTTCGTTTTTCATCAAAAAACGACATCACCATCCATATCAAACACACACCAATTAATACCACCAGTGAAGAAGCACTTCTTTTATTCAATGTCACCTCCTCTCGCATACGCTCTGAGTCGATTGACTACAAGGGCCACGTCTTTTTTGATTCCTGGCATGTGGTTCTTTTCAAACCATTCTGAATAAGGTATTCCGCAATCGCTCGGAGTTTGCCAACAGTTCTGAGCCATCAAGCTGCTGTATGGGCCACATAAGTTTCCAGGATCCCACTCGCAAATCAATTGTTGTTGAGCCAACTGAATGATTTGTCTGTTGTATTGAGGATTGTTTGTTCCCAACCACTCTTGGTAATTGAATGCGTTGAGCATGCCTTGACTTTGACCGACCAACAACAACCAATGGGCTTCTTTATTGCGCACAGCCAAGCGGATCATTTCTATAGCCAATTCCTCTCCTTGGTCTCCATTTAATGAAAGCAATGTTTTGAATTTTTGTCCCATGAATGAGGTTGATGGTAACCAGTCTAACAGTTCACTGGAAACCATGCTGACCAATAAATGAGGGCGCAATGTCCTCTGGGCGTCACAATGTTTTTTATAAGCATCCTCCCATGTTTTGTTTTTGATTTTGCCTTTCAATTCAGTGCGAATGAATCCAGCCTTGAATATTTCACAATACATCATCAACTGACTGTGTACGCTGGCTTCAACAAACAAATCATCACTGAATACCGTTGTCGCCAATTCTTGTTTCAGGAACCCCAAGCGATGTTCTTTATCGGGTGAAAGGATGGGTTCATCTGATTTATTTTGAATTTTTTGCTCTGATGGTTTTTTTATTTGTTCAGCTGTTTTTGAGCTTGTATCAACACTGCCTTTGTCTGTGTTGTCATTTGCAGACACCATGTGCAAATTTTGGTCCCGCTGTTGAATCACCACCCAAAGCAACAAAGCAATGACGACCAACACCACCAGAACTTTATTCGCCATAATTTTCCTCCATCCATTGATACAAGGTCAATACGTCTTCTAACAAGTTGGGCGACAAGGCGTGGTTGAAGTAGAAATCTTGAACGGAAACTTCACAGGCAGCAGGCATTTCTTGGTAATGTTTTATGCACAGTTGCATGGCCAAAGCACTGTCGCTGCCACAATCATAGCCCAGACCACAGAGGTACAAGATGGCTGCAGGATTGGCCGCTTCAGAAAACAAGGCAAATGAGGTGATGCCAAATGCTTCCATCATTTGTTCACCGGGTGTATTGAGGTAAAGGTCCAATTCCGAGCGATAGGCAGAAACTGAAATGCCCATGCGAGTGACATCTCGCGTCCATTCAGAAGCCATTTTGATGAGTTTAAACACATCTGGATCACTCCCAACCAGGTGGGCTTGGATTTCAATCCAGTGACCCAACACATTTGATAAGGCATTTTGATAGGCTTCACCTTTGCCTTTGTAACTTTCAACCCACTGATCGTCAATGTGATTGATTTCTGTAATCAAGGCTTCATATGCTGCCAAAGCCTCTTGAGGGTCCAACCATTCTGCCAACGCCATCATTTCTTGACTCAATGCCATCATTTGCCTTTGTAAGAATTCAGCTTTCTCAGACTCAGCCGCCACACTTTCCCTGTAGGATTTTTGAAGTTCTTCCTGCGCCTGATTGAAAACTTGCACCATAACAACATGTGATTTGAGGTGTTTTTCTTTCTTGGTTTTAGTTGGCGTTGTGTCCAATAACTTTTGTAACTCAAGCAACACCGTGTTGCTGTACGTCAACTCAGTTTCATCTACCTGTGAATAGGCAAACACTGCTGACTTGAGTGTTTCACACCGTGATTGATAACGTGTCAAACCTGACTCGACTCGTGGATCGATTGCTGTGACTGTATTTCCATGATGGTCATTTTTTATGAAGCTCGAAACAAAATCTGACGCGGCGTTTTTTTGAGCTCGTACTGCAAACCTGTAATACCGCTGACACACATCCGCCCACTCCAAACGCCGGTAAATGGCCAAATAACTCCAGTCATCACCTGCGATTGATTCATTTGGGGTGGTGTTTTGTTGAGAACTGTTGGCCTGGATGGCCCTTGTTTTGAGTTTTTGTTTGATGGTTTGGTGTTCAGCTTGCTGTTCAATTTCACTGGATTTCAAGCTGACTTGATTGATGGGCTTGCTGTGTTGTGCTGTGTCTTGACTCAACAACCACCACAAAGCAGACAAAACAAGCACAAGACCTAAAACCCACCTATTCATTCGCTCCACTGACAAAAGCTTCGAAATGATTCAATACCAGATCCACGTCTTTTTTCATGCCCGGTAGGATGGCTTGTTGATACCAGGTTTTAAAATCCAAACCACACATTTTATTGTTTTCGAAACAGGGTTCCAACATCAACAACCCTTCTGAGCCACAGAAATGGTTGTCATCGAGTTGGCAAATCCGTTGACCAATGGCCAAATGCACCACTTTGTCAAGGTACTTGGAATCAACCGTATTCAGCAGTTGTTGGTATGGAAAAACATGGCCGGAGGTGTTGATGTTCATCATCGCCACGACCAACCAATGCGCTTCTTTTTGAATCAAGGCATGTTTGAAC
>JAUHZH010000099.1 GCA_030426065.1 Gammaproteobacteria bacterium | reverse complement strand
TATCGATGCTCAAGAACGCTGGGAATTGCAACAAAAAATCACCCGAGAAGGGTAACACAGAGTCACAACATGGAAATCGCACAACAAGTCGCACAATTGGACGACTTCTCCCAACGCACCGATGCGTTGTGGAGGTACCTTTGACTACGAAAACAAGAAAGAAAGGTTAGAAGAAGTCAACATAGAGCTGGAGGACCCAGAAGTCTGGAACGACCCAGAAAAGGCCCAATCCTTGGGCAAAGAACGCGCCAGTTTAGATCACATTGTCAGCACCATTGATGCTTTGAAAACGGGCATTGAAGACACCCGTGAATTCCTGCAAATGGCTGATGAAGAAGATGACAAAGAAAGCTTCGAAGCCGTGTTGCTTGAAATTGAAGGCCTGCAAGAAAAAATAGAACAGCTGGAATTTCAGAAAATGTTTTCTGGAGAAATGGATCCCAACAATGCATTCGTTGACATTCAAGCAGGTTCAGGTGGAACCGAAGCCCAAGATTGGGCTGAGATGCTGTTGCGCATGTACCTGCGTTGGATCGAGTCCAAAGGTTGGAAAGGCGAGTTGATTGAGGTGTCTGCCGGTGATGTGGCTGGCATCAAGTCTGCCACCATCAAGGTGGATGGTGATTATGCTTTTGGTTGGTTAAGAACAGAGATTGGTGTCCATCGACTGGTACGCAAATCACCGTTTGATTCCAGCAACAAACGCCACACCAGTTTTGCCGCTGTTTTTGTTTCACCAGAAATCGATGACAGTTTTGAAATCGACATCAACCCAGCGGATTTGCGCATCGATGTGTACCGATCTTCGGGTGCCGGTGGACAGCACGTCAACAAAACCGAGTCAGCGGTTCGGATCACCCATTTGCCCACCAACACTGTGGTCCAATGTCAAAACGGTCGCTCACAACACCAAAACAAAGCAACCGCGATGCAACAGCTGAAAGCCAAGTTGTATGAATTGGAAATGCAAAAACGCAACGCCGAATCGCAGTCATTGGAAGAGACCAAGTCTGACATTGGATGGGGCAGCCAAATTCGATCTTATGTATTGGATCAGTCGCGCATCAAAGACTTGAGAACCGGTGTTGAAAACAGCAACACACAATCCGTATTGGACGGAAACTTAGACAAATTCATTGAAGCCAGCCTGAAACAAGGGCTGTGATGACATCATGACAGAAGAAAATAAACTGATCGCAGAACGCAGAGCGAAGCTTGCATCCATCCGTGAGCAAGGTGTGGCATTCCCCAACGATTTCAGACGCAGTCACATCGCCGCTGATTTACACCGCAATTACGGCAACATGGACAAGGAAACTTTGGATCCTCAAAACATCGAAGTGGCCGTGGTCGGGCGCATGATGAGTAAACGGTTGTTCGGTAAAGGTGGGTTTGCCAATTTGAAAGAAGTGACCGGTGACATCCAGCTGTTTGTTCAACAGAACCAAGTGGGTGAGGAAAAATTCGCTGCATTCAAAACATATGACGTGGGTGACATTGTTGGTGGCAAAGGTGTGTTGTTCAAGACCAAAACGGGTGAATTGTCAGTCAAAGTTTCTGAATTGTACTTGATCACCAAATCGTTGCGTCCCTTGCCAGAAAAGTTTCATGGTTTGTCGGACCAAGAAACACGCTACCGCCAACGTTATGTTGATTTGATCATGAACCAAGAATCTGCTGATGTGTTCAGAACGCGTTCACGGATGGTGTCATACATCCGCAATTTCATGCAAGAGCGGGCGTTTTTGGAAGTGGAAACACCCATGATGCACATGATTCCGGGTGGCGCGACAGCCAAACCGTTCACCACGCATCACAATGCTTTAGATCTGGAATTATATTTGCGGGTCGCTCCTGAGTTGTTTTTGAAACGCCTGACCGTGGGTGGCTTCGAAAGGGTGTTCGAAATCAACCGCAATTTCCGCAACGAAGGGGTGTCAACCAAACACAACCCAGAATTCACCATGATGGAGTTTTACTGGGCTTATGCTGACTACCATGAGTTGATGGATTTAACCGAAGAAATGTTCCGGACCATGGCAGAAAATGTCAAAGGAACCACGGTGTTCAGTTACCAAGGTCATGAGCTTGATTTTGGCCAGCCTTTCAAGCGCCAAAGCATGGCATCCTTGGTGGCAGAGTACAACGAAGGATTGAGCGAATCAGATTGTCATGATTTGGTCACATTGCAGACACATTGTGTCAACAATGACATCGGATTCGATAAAAAGTGGACTCAAGGCAAGCTTTTGGCTGAATTGTTTGAAATGACGGTAGAGGAACACCTCATTCAACCCACTTTTGTGACAGAATATCCAATAGATATTTCGCCATTGTCACGCCGCAACGATGACAACCCGGAAATCACTGATCGTTTTGAGTTGTTCATTTGCGGTAATGAAATTGCCAACGGATTTTCCGAGTTGAATGACCCCGAAGATCAAGCCGAGCGCTTCAAAGCGCAGGTGGCGGAATTAGAGGCCGGTGATGAAGAAGCCATGCACTACGATGCCGATTACATTCGGGCACTGGAATATGGCATGCCACCAACGGCTGGAGAAGGCATAGGAATTGATCGACTGGTGATGTTGTTCACTGACTCGGCGTCAATTCGAGATGTGCTGTTGTTCCCTTACATGAAACCTGAACATTGATGACAGAACGACAAGGCGTCAGACACGCCAGAAAAAAAATAGTGGCTTCATGCCTGCTGATTCGCAGGGGTGTTTCCTTGGTGGCAGAAGTGAAAAACATTTCAGCCACAGGTATTTTGCTCAAGAAGATGGTCAATGAGAACATCGATGACCTGACTGTGGGTGATGTCTGCGTATTGGAAATCGTTGTCAATCAATCCTTTAATTTCGATGTCAAAGCCAAGGTCGTCCGCAGTGAGGGTGATGATTTGGCCATGCACTTCACTCACATTGCCGATGACAAACAAAAAGATTTGTGGCAATTGTTGGGCGATCAAGTTCACGAAGTCGAAATTTACGATTGATCTGTTGGAGTACCTGACTTTCACCTTGACAGCCACGCTGCTGGCTTTGACACCAGGCCCTGATGTCCTGTTGGTGATTGCGACCGCGGCCAAATCTGGCTTCAAATCGGCTTTCAAACTGGTCCTGGGGTTTGCAACCGGTTGTGTGTTTCACACCCTTTTGATGGTGGCGGGTGTCACTGTTTTGATTGCCAAAACCGGATGGGCCATTCAAGTCATCACGGTATTGGGGGCCTGTTATTTGATGTACCTGGCTTACCAAACCTGGCGACACCGCAGTGATCAACTGAAGGTCGATGAAGTGGTTGCTGAGCCGGACTTCATGCGCGGCGTCATCATGAACATATCCAACCCCAAAGTGTTGTTGTTCTTCTTGGCACTGTTCCCTCAATTTGCCAATTTGTCTGAACCTGGTGCTGAATCCAGGTTGTTGGTTTTGGGTTTGATTTTTGCCTTGGTGACCGTTGTCGTGTTTGGTGCATTGGCCTGGTTGACGGCCAAAAGCTTGTCCGCCTTTTTCTATCGACCCAAGTTCAAATGGTGGATGGATCGTTTTTGTGTGCTGATATTTGCTGGCTTGTCAGTATTGATGTTGTCATCATTGTTTTTTATTTCAGGTCAATGATGCCTGAATCATGGTAAAACTTCACCTCCACAACCTTTTTGCCGTGGTGGATCACGGCCCCTTTGTGTCGTTTGGCTTCGGTGTCTGAAAATTCAAATTGAAATTCCCGATACATGGCCAGTTTCCCTTGGTATGGCTTGATTCGAATCAGTTTTTGCATCACTGAATCATCAAGGAAAGCCCAATTGTATTGAACCGTGGCCTGTTTCGCGGCGAAGCGGACGGCATCCATGGCTTGCATTTGGTTGTGCCAATAGAATCCAATGCCCAGCAGCAACAATAATACAGGAATCTCAATCATGAAAGGGGGTTCTTATCTTGAATCTAATCGGTTACTATATTTGGCCAAGTATTGAAAATACAATGGCAATTTGCATGTCTGTCGGCAAGTTGAGGGCACGAAAGGATGACCCGGACAACCCGCTTCTGTTCCAGGCATTTGCACCCCGAACCCAAGTTTACGGAAGTCTGATTATATGGATATAAAACCACAAAAAACACCCTTAATCATCGCCATGCTTTTGTTCGCCATGTCATCGTGGTCACTGGAATTTGGTGACAACGAACTGATCATCCTCAAAGGAAAGGACAAAGAACTGGCACCTGATGAAGGGTATTTGTATTTCCCTTTCCAGTCCAACACCGAACTGGATTACATCCTATTGGATCATGTGGAATCAGGCAAAAGCATCAAATTCAAAAAAATCAAAAGCGGCGAGAACCATGCCTTAATAAAACTCAAAGCAGGAAAGTATTACTGGAAAAGAATCCGCAAAGAATTGGGTTGGTATGTGTACCAAACGAAATTCAAAAAAGAAGACCATCAGTTTGAAGTCAAGCCGGGGGTGGTCAATTACGCAGGCAATTGGATGTATAACTTGCAGTTCCATTCAGGTATGCGTTATTCAAGCGAATTGCTCAACACAAATAAGTTCAGCTATGAGTGGCTTAATTACCAAAAAGAGTTCAGTCATTTGATTGGTTCAAAACCCCTTGAATACACCGGTCCTGTGAAAGACCTGTATCGAAACCGGATGAATCAACTGGCACAAGGCATGAAGAGTGAATTGCATGCTTTGGACTTCCATGGTTTGCCCAAGAGTCATTTTGCGCTTCAGTTCTATGATGCCAGTGATGGCATCGAGCAGCAAAAAGCTGAATTTCCCCACCTGTATGACTACGTGAGAAACAACGACAGAAAGGCGGGAGACATGAGCCCTGATGGCCAACTGATCTTGTTGAGCAGCAGCGTCAACAATGAATATGTGATCGAAGTGCTGAACACCCACACCCTGGTTTCTTACGTGATCTTCAGAGAAAAGCTGCATCAGAACACCAGCATCAGAAACCTCAATTGGATTGACAACGATTCATTTTTATACGATTTGGACATCGGCAGCATGTCTTCTACTCATGTGATTCATTTGAAATTGGATGGCAACAAAAAGGTCACAGGCGCCAAACAACTGGAGTTTCCCATGACGGGTTACGTGATCGACACATTAGAAGATCAGGAAAATACGTTGTTGTTTGCCAATTTTTCTGAAAAAGAGTCGGTCATCAATGACGGACGTGGTTTATACAGGGTGGACACCACCAGTAAGAAAACCATGAAGAAATCATTCTGGAAAACGATGAAACACACCCGTGGTTTCAATTACGTGATCCAATGGTTAACCGATGGAACGGGTCGATTGAGGTCAGCCATAGAATCTGAATATGACAAAAAAGCGGAGCTGGTGGTTTTTCACCATTGGTTTTTGAAAGAAAGTGGTGGTGAATTTGAATGGGTGAAAATCAACCAGTTCACATCTGATGATGAAGTGCCCCTGCCAAAGATGCTGTCCTCAGACGGTCAATTTTTTTACAGCTTCAGTAACCAAAACAGCGATTTAAAAGAAGTTCACAAATACTCAACCGAAGATTACAGTTATTTGGGGCTGTTTGCCTCTGACCCAGATCATGACATCACCGGTTTGGTTCGCGACCCCAGCACCCAAGCGGTTACAGCCTATGCCTATATTTCAAAGGGGGAAGTGAAGCTCAAATATTTGAATGAAGATGATGACAGGATCAAGTGGCTGAAAGAAAAGAATCCACATGTCAAATTGTATGTCAAACAACACAACCCAGAAACGGGCAACATGTTGCTCTTTGGTACCACCAATGCATCAAAAGGGTCCTGGTACCTGTACAATGAAAACAACCACAACATCAGCAAGTTGATGGATGCCAACGAAGGGTATGAACAACTGCCCAAAGGCGATGTGGTGGTGGTTAAGGTCAATGCTGAGGATGGTGTAGAAATTGAAGGCTATTTGATGCTCCCTGATGCCCAATCTGAACAAAAAGTACCAATGGTGGTGATGCCACACGGTGGCCCCATTGGTGTCAGGGATTTTGCCGTCAATGACGAAATGCAGCACTTTTTTGCGGCCCATGGTTTGGCCACATTGAAAGTCAATTACCGTGGTTCCGGTGGATATGGTAAAGCATTTGAATCGCTGGGGAATGGAGAGTGGGGAGAGAAAATTGAATCCGACATCCACCAAGTGGTCAAATACGTGCTTGACCACCATCCGATCAAACGCCAACAGGTGTGTGCATTTGGCGGTTCCTATGGTGGTTATTCAGCAGTGATGTTGACATTGTTGTACCCTGATCAATACCAATGTGCAGTTTCTTTTGCAGGCGTTTATGATTTACCTTTGATGTTCACGGGCATCACGGCATCGGCATACGATGAATACCACGACATCATGAAAAAAATCGTCGGAGATCCCAAGGAAGTCCATGATAAACTGGTTGGAAAATCACCATTTTATCTGGCTGAAAAGCTCAATAAACCGATCAAGTTTTTTCATGGACAGTTGGATGACACCGTATCATTGGAACAGTCTTTGAGGATGATGCAAGTCATGAAATTGCTGGGTAAAGAGGTGGATTTGACCATCTTTGAAGATGAGGCGCACAACACAAAATTCATCAACACAGGTGTTTATATGATGGCTGAAAGTTTGAAGTTCATTCAAGCGAAATTGAACTTGCCTTCAACCGCCAAACCCTACGTTGCTGAACAAACCAAAGACGAATCAGAAGTCATTCAATTCCTACAGGATCAAAATGATGAATGAAAAACACGCATAATGGTTTGTCATTGAAACCGTTTGGACACTTTCATTGCGTATCAATGGAAACACAAGAGACGATCGAATGACAAACAACACAAATGGGCCAAAGAAGCCCAAATAAAGGAGAATAATAATGAAAAACGAAGTAAAAACCATCGATCAATGCATCATCGCAGCACGGGGTGGGATGACCTTGTTGTCCCAAGAAGAAGTGAACAAAATGATGGCAGTGGGACAGGGTGGTTTGTATGAATTGTTCAGGAAATGCTGTTTGGCTGTTTTGAACTGTGATGCCAAAGACGATGACGCCATGGCGGTGTTATCCAGGTACCCCGATTTTGATGTCAATTTGGTGCCCAGAGAAAGGGGCATTCATTTGGAATTCATCAATGCGCCTGCACAGGCATTTGTTGATGGCAAAATGATTTCAGGCATCAGGGACTCGATTTTTTCGGTGTTGAGGGACATTGTTTATCAGCACACTGAGCACAAGTCAGCCGAGGCCCTGACCGATTCTTTTGAAATCACCAATTATGTGTTCCAAATTTTGCGACGCTCAGAAGTGCATCGCTATGGATTGGATCCGAACTTGGTCGTATGTTGGGGTGGGCACTCCATCAACCGCGTAGAGTACGAATACACCAAGTTGGTGGGTTATCAATTGGGTTTGCGGGGTGCTGATATTTGTACAGGATGTGGTACGGGCGCCATGAAAGGGCCGATGAAAGGCGCATCCGTTG
>JAUHZH010000098.1 GCA_030426065.1 Gammaproteobacteria bacterium | reverse complement strand
TGGCCGCAGCATCTGTCGGCGATCGGTTCGCTGCGCGCGCGGCGCGGTATCGATATCCGCAGCGAGGTGGACGGGGTGATCCGCAAGCTCCATATCGAGCCCGGGCAGTGGATCGCCGCCGGTGAACTGCTGGTGGAACTGGACGACACGGTCGATCGGGCGACGCTCAAAAGTGCGGATGTGCGCCTGCAGAAGGCGCGCCGGGATTTCGAGCGCGACCGGGCGCTGTTCGAGCGCGAGCTGGTCTCCGAGGACCAGTTCGAGAGCAGTCGCAGCGAGTTCGAGAGCGCCGAGGCGATGGTGGAAGAGACGCAGGGCATCATCGTATTCCCTGGTGGCGTTGGCACGGCTGAAGAGATCCTTTATTTGATTGGCATCCTGACGCATGAACGCAATCAAGGCATGCCTTATCCATTCATCATGACTGGGCCAAAAGAATCTGCAGATTATTTCCATCAAATCGATCAGTTCATCCGCTATGCCCTTGGAGATGAGGTGGCTGACCTTTATGACATCATCATTGATGACCCTGAGTTGGTTGCACAAAAGATGATGCAAGGAATAGAACAGGTGAAAACATACCGTGCTGATAACAAAGTCAGTTACTTTTTCAACTGGGGATTGACGATTGACGAATCTTTGCAGCACCCATTTGTGCCCACACATGAAAACATGGCGGCACTGGACTTGCACAGGGATCGTCCCATCGGTGCTTTGGCATCGTCACTCAGACAGGCCTTTTCTGGCATCGTGGCAGGCAACGTCAAAGAATTTGGCGTGCAGCAGATTCAAGAGAAGGGTGTCTATCAAATCAATGGCGATGAAGGCCTGATGGATCGCTTGGATGACTTGTTGCAAGCCTTTATCGTTCAACAACGCATGAAGTTGCCAGGCAGCGAATATGTGCCGGTGTTTGAGGTGGTTAAATAAGCTGACCTTCTATTTGGAAGAAAACAAAACAAGCAACATCAGCAAGGACAGCCCCGCCAACAAGGTGATCCACCAAAGGTTAGATTTCAAAGTCGCTTTTTGGGTCGGTGCCAGGTTGTCGGGGTTGATTTGTTCAGTCATCAGCACATTCCGGGGATGTGATGGGCTGAATTTAGAATAACCAGAGGTTCCTGGTAACTCCACTTTGTATTTGTAGTCCGCACCGATGATGACGTCACCATTGATCAATGCCGCCTGAGGTATTTTTTTGCCATTGAGGTGGGTGATGCGTTGTTGATCGATGAAGTGGAGTGCGTTTTCTTGTCGCATCACATGCCAACCATCTGGGTGGTGAAAGTCATCAATGATGAACTGGCCTTGATCCTTTTGATCATATGAACGCAAGCCAAAAACAGCGCTTTGGTTGGGTTTGGTCTTGGGGTTCAGTTGATTGGCGTCAAATTGTGAGTCCAAGGGCACGTACTCATCATCCACCAAACGCAGCAGCAAGTCATCAATTTGGATGATTTCTCCGGGTTCAATCATGCACTGCTTGGAGATGGTGGTGCCATTGACTTTCAGTTTGCCGACCAACACCTTGAGTGTGCAGCCATAGGGCAGGCATTTGATGATGAAGTGCTTGCCTTGTAATACCGGGTGGTTGAGTTGGATGTCGCAATCAAAATCAGTACCCACCACCACTTCTTCCTTGATGGGAAAAGGTGAGGTTTTCTGGTTGTTGATTTGAAGTAATTGCATGGACACGACCCTTTGTTTGGATTCATTGTACTTCTATGCCATTTACCGGTTCAATTGAAAAAAACAGATTTTATGAGGGAAGTCTCGGTTTTTGGGTTTTTATATCCAGCCAAAATCTCTATAATCTCTCCATGGAAAAGGAACCTCACATGCAACACCCCGCTGCAGAAGAAGCTGGGTGTGACCGCAATCCTGACCACCCAACCTTCAAGCACAAAGCGACCTCATGGCTTCGGTTTCTGGCGTTTTCTGCTGTGTTGTTGGTGGTGTTTTTTTGTGGCTTGTTGTTTGTGGGCAGCCAGCCCCAACAAGAAACCGATGTGACCCGAGCCATCGAAGTCAAGCCGGGGCAAATGTTTTTCAATGACGATCATTACCACCTGTCATCTCAAGGCGGTCAGCTGGTTGAATACCCTCTGGACATTCCCCTGTCACAATGGCGTCAATTGCCTCATTTGGTGATTGAGGCCACACTCAACAATGAAAACGTGTGGGCACAAGTGCTTTGGAAAAACGGTGACGATGTGGTGGCAAGTAGCCAAATAAAAAACAGCCAATTGGCTGTGGTGTCCTTGCCTGCTGTGGTCAAGGAATGGGATGAAGAAGCCCTTTCTGCATACATTCAATTTGGCCCTTTGCTGGATCTGGGGGCGGCCAGTGGCAACAATGATTTTGTTTATCAACGCATGAGATTGACTTCAGATTCTGTCATCACACGTTGGCAAATGCTCTGGTCGCATTGGCAAACCTTCACACCTTTAAGGGCTTCGGCTTTGAACTATTGGTCCATACAAGACATCACAATGCCCACTGCTTTGTGGCTGATGGGATTGTTGACGGTTTGGCTTTTGGGGTGTTGGTTCATGGGCGTTTCTTTAAACCAGCTGACCATTGCCATTTTGCTGTTGTGGCTGGTGTTCTCTGGGCCTTGGTTGGTCAATCAAGTGAACAACCGGGCATTCATCAATCAACGTTTTGATGAACTGGCCGAGGGCATCAATGACGAAGACCAAAGCATCCTGCAATTCAGTGAACAGCTGAGAGCAGAGCTGCAATCTCAAAATGCGGATCATTTGCCTTTGATGCTGGCATTGCGAGGAGACTTTCACCGCACCCGAATGGCTTACCATTTACATGATTTGCCGGTTTTTATGATGACATCAGACATGGATTTGGATGTTTTGAAGCGGCAGAAAGCCGTTACAGAAATGTTGATTTTGACATCAGAAGCGGTGCTCAGTGATTGTGACCTCAGCCATTCTATATTTCCAGAATGGCAATCAGGGGAATTGATTTTACAAATGGATGGATATTGCGTGGTGAAGCGATGATGGTGTTACATGGATTGTTGATGTGGATCATGCTGAATTCAGTTGGCCATCAGTTGTTGAACGTGATGATGAAAGATCAGCGTTCCATTCAGGCTCCATGGGATGCACTCCCTGCTTTTGTGGGTTTGTTGGTGTTGATTGTCTGGGCTCAGTTGATTCAGTGGTTACATTTACCGACGAATTTGCTGTATCTGTTGCCAGTGCTGGCCGCATGGGGCTTGGTTATGGGGGTGCTCAACAAAACCATTGATTGGCGCCAACCTCGCCGCTGGTTGATGATGGCATTGATGGCGGTGGCGGTTTGGTTTTTGGTGTCAGGCATGCCTTTGGCGGCTTGGGACAGTTGGTTGGGATGGGAAATGAAGGCTCAGCAATGGTTGGACCATGGCTTGTCAGCTCCTTTGCACCGATATGAGGATTGGGTCAAACAGCCTGGTGGCTGGGTCAACCCCACGGCTCATTACCCTGACGGATTGTCATTGTTGTTTTATGTGGGTTTGCAATGGTTTGCTAATAACCAATGGTTGGCCTGGGTTTTGGCTCTGATGTATGTGCAACTGGTGGTTACAGTGACCAACCACTTGGATCAAAAACAAGCGCCAATCAGCCTGCAAGTTTTGGCGGGTTTGATGTTGTTGACTTTGCCATTGATCAACAACCACATCATGATGTTTGGCTACGCTGACATATGGTTGGCCATGGTGATGTTGTTGGTGGTCATTCGAGGGGAATTGTGGAATCAGTTCCACCAAGTCAACGACGGTCGATTGGCACTGATGCTGTGTGCCTTGTTACCTGCGTTCAAAGCAGAAGGCTGGGTTTGGATGGCTTTGTTGTTGTTTGCCCACTTCTTTTCCAAATTTTTAATCAGAAAACACCGTTGGGTGGTGGTGCTGTTGGCCGCTACAATGATTCTCCTTTGGTTTGGTTTGGATCCATGGGCACACAGTTGGGCCGGTCGAACCGTGGTCATCAGCCAAAGCTTGATTCAGATGGGGGATGCTTTTTCCCTACAGCTGATTCCTCAAGACGTCAGTTTTGAAATGTTTTCTGGCCTGTTTTTGCAGAACAATTGGGGACTGTTGTGGTTTTTCTTGCCTGCCGTGTTGGTGGTGTGGGCATTCGGACGTTACCCCAAACACACGCAAGTCAGCCAGACCTTTCTGGTGTTGTCATTCGTTGCCTTTGTTGTGTTGTTCACTTTCACTGATGCATCGAGGTGGGCAGAGAATTACACGGCCATCAATCGAATCACTTTGCAGCTGGCTCCGGTTTTTGTCTACTTATTCATCGCGACCTGGTTGGATCAAAAAAGGGCCGCTTAAGCGACCCTTTTCTGTAATGTAACGACCCTTTGGGTTACAGGTCCAATTTGTGAGGGCCTTGTTTGAAGTCGACATCCACTGGAATGCCTGCACCATTAATGGTGTCCAAGGCTTTTTTCAGCTGCGGTGTGATTTGGCCTTTTTCATTCATCCATTGGCTGATGGCTTGGTAATCTCCATCTCCCTGGTGTTTCAAGATTTTTTCAGACAATGAGGCAATGGCTGCGGTCATTTTTTCCGGGTTGACAGCGTAGTGGCCTGTTGTTTCATTGTAATCGAAGGCACCTTGATCAGCGAAGTAGTTGAACCTCAATACGTTGGCAACACCATGGGCAGAACTTGATCCAAATCGAACCGATCGAAAAATGCCGGCCATGAAAGTGGTGTAGTAGTCCATCAATTCGCCTTCTTCCAATTCCCCCATGTGGTGTAATTTTTCAACCATGTACAAGCCCAGGATGTCAGCTTTGCCTTCTTCGATGGGTGAGGCATGTTCTTTCAAAGCGGTGCGCACGGTGCCTTTGTCGTTGATGGTGTTTTTGATGCCCAAGCCGTGTGCCACTTCATGGAACATGGTGTTGGCAAAGAAGGCATTGAAAGTGATGTGTTTGCGTTGTTCTGGAGCCACCACTTGGTCCGCAATGGGCACCAAGATTTTTTCGAATTTGGCTTGCATGACATTTTTAAGCTGCAGCCTGCGGGTGCCTTTTTCCAACTGGACTGACTCATCGTTGGGCAGGTTGATGGCGATGGTTTTGCTTCCGGCATTGCTGTGACCTGCGTAATAAACGGCATCATAGGCGTTGAGATCAGAGTCGGTGCCAGGTGTTTCTGTTTTGTAGGCATCTGCCACTGGCAGTTCTTTTTGAAGCTGGGGTAAAAAAGCAGCAAATTTGGCCAATTTTTCACTCCAAGCCAAATCTTTGATCAGGACGTATGCTTCATAGGCAGCTTTGTAGCCGAACAACTGGTCTTCATAGGTTTCGATCGGGCCAATGACCACATCAATGGCGTTGTTTTTCATGTCCATCCAAGCCAAATCTGACGGTTTGAAGTCGTCAGTGATCAGGGCTTCTGCACGCAAGCTCAAGTATTTTTTGAAGCCTGGGTCTTCGGCCAATTCAGCGGCTTGTTTGAGTAAATCAGAAGCTTGTTGTAACGAGTCTTTGTATTTTTCGTGATAAGGAACCGCAATCAACTGGCCTTGTGAGTCACGCTCTACCAAGGTGTATAAACTTTTGATGTCGGCATTTTCCGTGTTCTCAATCTCGCTTTTTTGGATGTCTTGTGGATAAAATTCAGCGCCCAAAGACTTGGCTCGATGGCCATTGATGAACGCAGCATCACCGTTCAACCGATCCCAAGGCCCGTAATTGATTTCAACGGCTTTCCTCAAACTTTCATCACCCAATGATTTCAGATACCGGTTCTTGTCTTCGCCAAAGGCTTGGCGCCAGAATAAGTCGTCCATGATGCGAGCGGCTTTGATCAATACTGCGATCATGGCTTTTTGGTTGTCGCTCAAGTGAGACAAATCGCTGGTCAATTCGAATGTGGCGTATTTATCCAGAATCGTGACATCGCCAGTCGCAGGTTGTGGCTTGTCTACTTCTGAAGTCACTGCCTTGGGTGCTGATGCAGTGGTTTTTTGTTCTGTGCTTGACGGTTTTTGATTGGCTTCTGTTGCCTTGTCATCAGATTGACAAGCACTCAACAGCCCCAACGCACAAGCCAATACCAAAGTGTGGTTTCTCATGTGATATCCTCTTCGTTTTCTTTCGTTGATTGAATGGTTTGCTGATACAGCGCACTCATGGCTTGCGCTGTTTTTTCTATCGGGTAATGAAATTCGCTGCATAGGGTTTTGATTGTGGCCATGTTTTCTTCGATGTGGTGCAGCTGTTCCATCAAATCTTGGATGTCATTGTTTTTAAATACAAACCCTTTGTTGTACTGATTGGCCAGCCAGGCCATTCCAGAACCAGCGGTGTCGGCGACCAACAGGATTTTGTCATGGTACATGGCTTCTAATAGCACCACGCCAAATGATTCTGCACGGTCATCGGAAGGCAGGCAAAAAACATCGCAGCTTCGGTACAGGGCATGGACTTGGGATGCGCTGAGTCTGCCTGTGAATGTCACATGGTTCTTGACCTCCAAGGTTTCGGCCTGTGCTTTCAGTGATTGACTTAAAGGGCCATCCCCTGCCATCACGGTGTGGTGCTGTTTCGATTGAGACGCCAAGGCAATCAGCAGTTTTTGGTTTTTGTAATGGGTCATGCGGCCCAGGTGAAACACACGCAATTGGCCTTCAGGCCACAGTTCATCTGCCCACTTCAAGTCTTGTTCAGTGGGCTCAAAGGTTTTGGTCTCGATGCCCAATGGCACCACATGACATTTGGACCGATGGGGTTTCAGGGCTTGGGAGTGCTCAGCATATGCTGGGCTGCTGGTTTGGATGGTGCGACATCGCTTGATCAATGCTTGCTCAAAGGGCGACGCCAAGCGGTGCAATGCCTTCATGACCCAAGAATTACCTTCTGTGACCATGTCTGCATGCCATTGAATCAAACAAGGGATGTCCAGTTGAGCAAAAAGCAACCAACAGGCCGAAGGGTTGGGCCAATGAATGTGAATCACATCAATCGTTTGTTGCTGATGCAATGATTTGATGGTTTTGACCAATCCCAACATTAATGGCGTGAACAACACCGGCCGCAACGAAGCCTGCCTGATCACATTCACACCGTCGATGGTTTCCGATTCGCTTTTGGATTTCAGCAAGCCGTGATTGTGGTTGTGGACCAACACGGTGACTTGATGGTTTTGCTTGACCTGCTCGCTGGCCAAGTCTTTGAGGTAATGTTCCATGCCACCGTGGTAAGGAGGGTAATACTTGCCCAGGTGGAGGATGTTCATTTGTCTGTGTTTTGTGGCTTGTTGCCGCTGCTCAGTGAGTCAATCTTGTTTTCAATGATGGCCATCCTTTGGGTCAAGCGCCTGATTTTCCTTTCTTTGCGTGTCAAAGCCATGTCCATGGTCAACATCTTGATCAGCATGATTTATCTCCAGAAAACGGCGGCGGGCCGAAACCCGCCGCCGTCAGTGGTCAAGGATTAAGCGCCGTCGTCCTGCACGGCATAAACGATCGCGT
>JAUHZH010000455.1 GCA_030426065.1 Gammaproteobacteria bacterium | reverse complement strand
AAATCATTAATACAGCCATCCGCCGTCGTCATTATGTGGTCATCCTGATTTTTGGCATCTTGATTCTGGGTCTTTGGAGTCATCAAAAACTCACCATTGATGCGGTTCCAGACATCACCAACGTTCAAGTGCAAATCAACACAGAAGCACCTGGCTTTGCACCCACTGAAACGGAGCAGCGAATCACATACCCCATAGAAACCGCTTTGTATGGTTTGCCTCAACTGGCATATACACGGTCGATTTCCAGGTATGGGTTGTCACAAGTGACTGTGGTGTTCAATGAAGGAACTGACATATATTTTGCCCGCAATTTGATCGATGAGCGGTTGGGCACTTTGAAGAGCGCGTTGCCCTCTGGAATAGAGCCCACCATGGGACCCATTGCCACTGGATTGGGCGAGATATTTATGTACACCATTGAATCGGCGCCCCATGCCAAAGGAACGGATGACAATGTCCTTGATGCCATCGATTTGAGGTCGGTGCAAGATTGGATCATCAAACCCCAGCTGGCCCAAGTGCCAGGCGTGGTCGAAGTCAACACCTTGGGCGGTGAAGAAAAACAATTTCATGTCCTACCCGACCCTGTATTGATGCTGGAACACCAAGTCAGCTTGGATTCACTGTCAGCGGCCTTACAAAACAACAATGGCAACAAAGGTGCAGGCTTTCTAGAGCGAAATGGTCAGCAACTGTTGATTCGATCAGAGGGTCAACTGAAAAACGTTCATGACATCGAACAGGTGGTTCTGAAAACCCATGGCAGCAGCCCTGTGCGTGTGAAAGACGTGGCTGAAGTGGCCATTGGGTCTTCATTGCGATCGGGTGCGGCCACTTCCGATGGCAAAGAAGTTGTTTTGGGGACGGCCATGATGCTGAAAGGTGGCAATGCACAACAGGTTGCTGAGCTGTTTGCCAAGAGATTGGCCGCCATCCAATCAAGCTTGCCTGAGGGCGTTGTGATCAAAACCGTGTACGACCGAACGGACTTGGTTGACAAGACTTTACAAACCGTCCAAAGAAACTTGCTCGAAGGTGCGTTGCTGGTTGTTGTGGTGCTTTTTCTGATGATGGGCAACTTCAGAGCCGCATTGTTGACTGCTGCGGTCATCCCTTTGTCGATGTTAATGACCATATTCGGCATGGTTCAAGCTGGGGTTTCTGCCAATCTCATGAGCCTTGGTGCCTTGGATTTTGGGTTGATCGTTGACGGGGCGGTGATCATTGTTGAAAACTGCATCCGACGCCTGTCCCTGGCCCAAAAAAACCATGATGATAAATTACCACTTAAACAAAGGCTGAATGTGGTTTATCAAGCCACTCAAGAAGTCATCAAACCCGCTTTGTTTGGTGTGTTTATCATCACGGTGGTGTACATCCCAATTTTCTCGCTCACGGGAGTTGAAGGGAAAATGTTCCACCCCATGGCCGCGACCGTTGTCATGGCTTTGCTGTCTGCGATGTTGCTTTCTTTGACAGTTGTCCCTGCGTTGGTGGCATTGCTTCTGAACAAACGCATCAAGGACCATGAAAA
>JAUHZH010000097.1 GCA_030426065.1 Gammaproteobacteria bacterium | reverse complement strand
TGCGCGACCGGTGGCTGGTGATGAAGGTTTGGCCAAAACGGTGTTGTCGTCAATACAACCGTTCATATACCGACGACACCTCGATTATTCGGTTTTTGATTCATTGGCACGCGTCAAAAGGGATATGCAAGCACTGGCACAACGCCACGAGGATGACATCAAGCTGGGTGCAGGAGGCATCCGCGAAATTGAATTCATTGTCCAAAGCATGCAAGTGACTTTTGGTGGCCGCCAACCTCATTTGCAGGGTGTGGCCATGGCGCCTCAGTTCAATGCCTTGTTGGATTTGGGGCAGTGGAATCAAGCTCAAGTCTTGTCATTGTCTGCAGCCTGGTATTTCATGCGACGATTGGAAAACCTGTTTCAGCTGGTGAATGATGCCCAAACCCATGAGCCACCGGTTGATGATCGCGCACTTCAAGCAATTGCTGAGGTCATGGGGTTTGAAGATTGGTCAGGCTGTTATCAACAATGGCAAACCCACCGCGAAGTAGTGATCAAGCAATTCAAATCCTTGTTTGAAGATGAAGCCAATGAACAGGTGTTGGCACCTGAGCAGTTGTTGTGGATCAATGAAACCATGGCTTTGTATTTTGAAGACAAAATGCCTCAAGACCGTGAAGATCAAGTCCGCCGATTGTTGGAACGTGCGGTTGAATTGGCCTCCATTGACTTTGTTCAAGGTCTATTTCTGCCGATTTTGTTACGCATCATTCGTCGCCCCAGTTATGTCATGATGCTCCTTCAAGAAGCGCCCTTGATGCCTCGGTTGCTGAACCTGCTCAATCAATCAGATTATTTCAGTACCACCATCAAGCAACACCCGGCCTTGATGGAGTTGTTGTTCGAACCTGAACCACTGCCGGATGACTTCGAGGTGGGTTGGTATCGCACACAATGGCTTCGCCCTCCGGAAGATGAAGAGCAGTGGATGGAGTCTTTGCGGTTTTTCAAACACAAACAACAATTCTTGCTGATTGAGCAAAAAGGGCAGGATGCGTTGGCTTTGCGTTTGGGGTTTTCTGCTTTGGCAGAGTGTGTGGTAGGTTTGGTGGTTGAAAAAGCGTGGAAAGATGTGGTCACCAGGTTGGGGCATGTGGCTTTGGAGCCAGAAGACATGATGGTTTTGGCCTATGGTTCCTTGGGCGTTCGGCACATGTCATTGGCCTCTGATTTGGATTTGGTGATGGTGATTGATCGCGATCAACTGAACCCTGAGCAACAGGTATTTGTTCAAAGGTGGGGCAAACGCATCACACACCACTTGACCGTCAAAACATACCACGGCGTGCTTTATGAGTTGGATTTGCAATTGCGACCCAATGGTCAATCAGGGGCCTTGGTCACCCATCGAGCTGAATTTGAACACTACCAGCAACAACAAGCTTGGATTTGGGAGCATGCCGCTTTGATCAAGGCCCGGTTGATCAACGGTTCTACCGATCAGCAACGCTGGTTTGATACATGGCGTCTGGGTATATTGACACAACCAAAGGCCGCTAATGAAATCATCAAGGGCATGTCAGAAATGAGTCAAAAGTTAAAACAACTGGGTCGCAAGGGGCACGAAAGGGAGTTTGGGTTGTTGACTCAGGTTCTGCTGAAAGCACCCCAACACCCTGATTTACTTTCATTCCCACACTATTCGGCTTTTTTGGGTCTAGCATTGAGTTTGGGTTTGATAGATGAGGCCGACCGGGAACAGTTGTTGGCATCAAAAAGCCCGACCTGACTTAGACTCTGAGAGTCGCCGCCAAACCGGGCCACGAGGTGATGGGTGTGGTCTTTTTATTTCTTATGCCACTTTGCTGTGATTGTCTTCTGAAGGTTGAGCAAGGGTTCGGTCAAATGCTTCAAAAGGAAAATCATCCACAGCGATGATTTCGGCGACTTCCTGTCGCACTTTTGTGAGCAAATTATACTCATTTTTACTGATGATGTCTTGCGCCAATGCTTGATTTAATTGCGCAGACGGATCAATTTCATCAATTTGCCCCGATTTGATGGCTTTCAACACCCGGCGTTCGAGGGGTTCAGTGTCAATCACTTTGGCCAAAACGCGGTTCATTTGAGCGACCAAATGGTTGGGTGACTCATCACGGTCAATGCCATGGGTCAGGCGTTGGCGAGACTCATTGGGAGACAGGAGCAAACTAGCGGCTTTGTGGCCCAAGCGGTCGCCTGGTGGCAACTCATGTGTGCCCAAAGGAAAGATCACTCGTCTCAAAAAGATGCCAACGGCTTTGTTGGGGAAATTGTAGCTGAGCATTTTCAAAGCCTGCTCGATTTCGTAAAAATGGTTGTGCAAGGCCCAAGCCACTATGGGTTGGTCTGCACTTTGCGAACCTTCATCTCGGTAGCGTTTCAGAACAGCAGATGCCATGTATAAGTGGCTCAAAACATCACCCAAACGGGCCGAAGTTTTTTCTCGTTTTTTCATTGATCCGCCCAAGCTCAGCATGGCAATGTCAGCTGCGAAGCCGAATGCGGCGCTGTACCGGGTGATTTTTGAATAAAACTTTTTGCTGAACTTGTCGCCTGGACTGCGCTCAAATCGCCAGAAACCCAAGCCCTGGAAAAAGGATCGAACGCCGTTTTGGAAGGTGTAACCCATGTGTCGGAACAACACATCATCGAATCGTTTGAGTGATTCGGCTTTGTCTTCCAGGCGGGCGGCCTCCATCTCTTTCAATACATATGGATGGCATCGGATGGCGCCTTGACCAAAGATGATCATGCTGCGTGTCAAGATGTTGGCGCCTTCTACAGTGATCCAAATCGGTGAACCCATCCAGGCTCGACCCAGGTAGTTGCGTGGACCCATGATGATGCCTTTGCCGCCATGAATGTCCATCGCGTCTTGGATGATGCTGCGAGCCATTTCAGTGGCATGCATTTTGGCAATCGCTGATGGCACGGCTGGACGCTCACCACGGTCAACTGCCAAAGCGGTCATGGTTGAAGTGGCGGCACAAGAATAGGTCTTGCCAGCGATTCGACAAAGGGCTTCTTCGATGCCTTCAAATCGACCAATGGGAAGGTTGAATTGTTTGCGAATTCGGGCGTAAGCGCCGGTTCCCCAAGACACCATTTTGGCGCCCCCTGTGGAACACGAAGGCAAGGAAATGGCTCGGCCAACCGACAAACATTCAACCAACATGCGCCATCCGTGACCAATCATGTCCTGGCCGCCAATGATGTAATCCATGGGGATGAACACGTCTTTGCCTCGAATGGGTCCGTTCATGAACATCACATCCAAAGGCAGGTGACGGCGACCGATTTCCATGCCTTCGGTGTCGCGAGGGATCAAAGCCAGGGTGATCCCCAGTTGCTTCTTGTCACCCAACAGGCCCTCTGGGTCCATCATCTGGAACGCCAGACCCACCACGGTGGCCACAGGTGCCAAAGTGATGTAGCGTTTGTCAAAAGTTAAACTGATGCCAAGAACTTCTTTGCCATCAATGGTTTTTTTGCACACCACACCCACATCTGGAATGGATGTGGCGTCAGAACCTGCCGAAGGGGCAGTCAAGCCAAAACAAGGGATTTCTTTGCCTTCTGCCAGGCGTGTCAGGTAATGGTCTTTTTGTGCTTCGGTACCGTATTCGAGCAACAATTCTGCAGGCCCTAAAGAGTTCGGTACTGCCACTGTGGCGGCTGCAACGGCGCTGCGAGAGGACACTTTTTGTAGCACGGCTGAGTGAGCCAATGCGGTGAAACCCAAGCCGCCATAGGATTTGGGAATGATCATGGCGAAAAATTTATTTTTCATCATGAAGTCCCAAGTCGATTGGGGCATGTCACCGCGCTCATGGTTGAACTCATGTTCATCCAGCATGGCGCACAATTCAGCCACTGGCCCGTCAAGGAAAGCCTGTTCATCGGCTGTCAGTTCGGGCTTTTTGATGTTGTGAAGTTTCTTGAAGTCAGGCTTGCCGCTGAACAATTCCGCATCCCAATACACGGTGCCTGCTTCCAAAGCCACTTTTTCTGTTTCAGACAGTTCAGGCAAAGATTTTCTGAAAAAAGACAGGAATGGTTGGGTGAATTTTTGTTGGCGCAACGTCCTGTTGTTCAAAAACACAGCAGGTACAGCCAATAAGGCGATGGCAAAAAGAGAAGCCCAAAAGCCGGTGTCAAAATAAATGATGCCAACCAATAAAGTGACGGCCGTGATGATGGTCCAGTTTTTGATGTTGGTTCTGGCATATGCAGAAGCCAATGTGGCAGCCAGCATGAGGCCAAATAAGGTCAAAAAAGCCATAGGAAATAGTCCTGATTTAATAACATACGCTACAGTATGGAACAAAAAATGATCCTTGTCAATACGCATGCGTATGGAAATCGTTGTTTTTTGTTGACCTTGCGGGTTTAGGGGCTATGATAAAAGGATTGAATCATGAGTGGGGCATGAAAAATCAAAAGAAAAAATCATTGAATCCTGAAGACTGGGAATTGGCCACCCTCGATGTGATTGCACACCAAGGTGTGGGGGCTGTGGCGGTCGAGCCATTGGCCAAGGCATTGGGCGTCACCAAGGGCAGTTTTTATTGGCATTTTTCGAACCGTCAGGATTTAATTGAATCAGCGCTGCAGCGATGGCGCGCTGATGATCAGGCCTTGATTGAGGAACGCATTTTTTCACAGGATTCGGCCGAAGCTCGGCTCAAAGCTTGGTTCATGTTGAGTGCGGAACCATCCCAAAGTCATTTGGTTTATGCCACTTTACTGGCTGACCGACAGCATGGTTTTGTCGCCAAGGTGTTGAAGGAAGTGACCTTGGAACGGTTGGGCCATTTGCAACAAGCTTATCAAGAAACGGGCCTTTCAGAAGCGGATGCCAAACAACAATCCTTGTTGGCTTATTCCGTTTATGTTGGGTATTTGCACATGGCAAAAACGCTTCATGGCAAGTTGAAAGACAGCGACAACATCCAAAACTATGCTGAATATGTCGCCAACCAACTGATGCCGCATAAATTGTAGATTCCTGTATTTGGCTGGGCTATCAGCGGACTGTGAAACGCGCCATCCGCAGGGAATGGCACTTCCTTTTCAATGGTGACAACGCAGTAGAGGGCGTTTCCCAGTTCGCCCGAAGGGAAGCCATCAAATGCCCCAATACTCACGTTGCAGCTTTTGCTGAGGGGATGGCCATGACCTGCAAGCTGCGCCTTGTCTTGGCGCATTTGATGACTTCTGATAACCTATCCAAGTACAGGACACTACAAATGATGTGACAGCAAGTGCAATTTGTTGTGGTGATTGGCTTGTTTCCCTTGCCTTTCTTTGCTATTATCGGGCCTAATACGATAAATTTGCTTAATATAACAACCTGAATCATTATGAAACGCTTGCGCATCATCCTTATGGCTTTGATGACTGCACCCTTAGCTGCTGGTGCAGTGACGGCGTATTCTGTGGCTGATGACAACATCCAGCTGACCGACCACTTGGTTGAAATTGATTTGGAAACGGGTCAATTCACAAGCAAAGGCAAATTATCAGACCCATTCATTGCTGTTGAAGGATTGGCATTGTCACCCAGTGGCGATCTGTTTGGCGCGGATGACAACACCAAAACCTTGGTTCACATCAACACAGGTCAAGCTGTGGCTTTGGCGGTATCAAACGTCAATCACAACATGGGCTTTGGCGCATCCCAAGACAGTTTTGATTTTGGCATGACTTTCGCATGCAACAACACCCTCTACATGGTGGTTAAGCACACCAATGAATTGTACACAGTGAATGAAAGCACCGGTGCCGCGACATTGGTCGGCAACACCGGGCACCCGTTCACATCATTGGCTGCTTGGGGTGATCACTTGTATGCAGTGGCCTCTTCGGATCACAACTTGTACCGCATTGATAAAAACACAGCGCAAGCCACTGTCGTTGGCAACATGGGCGATCTGGGTGGCGGCGGCATCAGTCTGTCAGGTTCAGGTTTGGCTTTTGATGCCACTGGACAATTGTGGATGGTCATCAATTTGCGCTTGTCAGACCCGTTGAACCCCGATCCCAGTCGCATTTTCAAAGTGAACACACACACAGGTGCTGCTGATTATGTGGCCGACACTTTGGTGGGAATTGAATCTTTGGCCATTGCGCCACCAGGTGGTTGTCAAATTGCAGGACCCCAAACCACACCAGTGCCTTTCAATCAATCGTGGGCCCTGATCTTGATGTTGTTGGGCATCTTCGGTGTGGCTGGCGTTTTCTTGCCTCGCAAATAAGCCAGGAAAATTCTCAGCAAACAAGCACGGCTTCACCCTTTTTTAAGTCGCATCAGGCTATAATTAACTTTTAATCATAAACATTTGAGGAATTTCCTATGGGCGGCATCAGTTTAACGCAGCTGATCATCATCTTGGTCATCGTGGCTTTGATTTTTGGTACCAAAAAATTACGCAACATAGGCAGTGATTTGGGTGGTGCAGTCAAAGGCTTTAAAAAAGGCATGGCCGATGAAGATGAAGACACCAAAGAATTGTCAGGTGAAGCGCAAAACAAGACGGTTGAAGAAGAAAAACAATCTTCTGAAAAATAAGTCACATGTTCGACATTGGTTTCAGCGAATTGCTGGTGGTGTTTGTGGTGATGTTGTTGGTCGTTGGACCTGAACGATTGCCGGTGGTTGCCAGAAAACTGGGTTTGTATTTGGGTAAAATCAGGCGCAGCTTCAACCAAGTCAAGGCCGAGGTCGAGCAAGAACTGGAAATCGAGGCCGTCAAAGCGCAGCTCAAAGAAAATGCTTTAAAAAAAGAAGCCGAGCAGTTACAAGCGGCTTTGAATAAAAACGTGATTGAAACAGAGCCCAGTCATTATGCCAGTGAGGATGCCTCCAGTGAAGCCGATGACGAAGGACAGAAGGATAACAACAAAGCCACATGAATTCACATGATCAAGAACAATCCTTGGTCAGCCACCTGATCGAATTGCGCAGCCGTTTATTGAAAGCGGTTTTGTGTGTGTTGGTTCTGGTGGTGGTCATGTTCCCGTTTGCAGGTGAGATATACACCCTGATTGCCAGCCCCGTTTTGTCGAACCTGACCCATGGCAGAGAAATGATTGCCACGGGCGTGCTTTCGCCTTTTTTGACGCCTTTCAAGATGGTGATCATCTTGGCGGTGATGATTTCAATGCCGGAGCGCTCGACATCAACTCATACCTCGACATTGTGGTTCGGTTGTTTTTTGCTTTTGGCTTGGCTTTTGAAATTCCGGTGGCCGTTGTGATTTTGATTGCTTTGGGCGTCACAACAGCAGAAAAATTAGCCGAATCCAGACCTTATGTGGTGATTGGCTTGTTTGTTATTGGCATGTTACTGACCCCGCCAGATCCAGCTTCTCAAACCCTGTTGGCTGTGCCAATGTGGTTGTTGTTTGAGGTCGGGTTGTTGATGGGAAAGTCTCTCAGAAAGCAAAAGCAGGTGTAGTGTCCTGTACTTGGCTGGGTTATCAGTAGTCATCAAATGTGCCAAGACAAGACGCAGCTTGCAGGTCATGGCCATCCCCTTAGCAAAA
>JAUHZH010000096.1 GCA_030426065.1 Gammaproteobacteria bacterium | reverse complement strand
GAACTTCCCAGCCATCAAAGGCATTGGCGATGCGGCTTTGTATTTGCTGACACCTGAAACCTATGCCGATGGCTTGGTGGCTGAGTTCGATGACATCGTCGGTGTAGAACAGAACCCAACCGGTTTTGGTTTGACTTTCATTGATCATCTGACGCACAACGTCTATTTCGGCAACATGGAAAAGTGGAGCCGATACTATGAAGATTTGTTTGATTTCTCTGAAATCCGCTATTTTGACATCAAGGGAGCCCAAACAGGATTGGTTTCCAAGGCCATGACCAGCCCCAATGGTTCGGTCAAGATTCCTTTGAATGAGTCAGAAGACCCCAAATCACAGATCAATGAATATTTGGATGAATACCAAGGCGAGGGCATCCAGCACATCGCATTGTTCACTGACAACATTTATGAGTCTGTTGAGTCCATGCGCGCTTGCGGGGTGGATTTTTTGGAAACGCCAGAGACGTATTACTCCATCATTGACCGCCGTGTGCCAGAGCATGATGAAGACGTGGAACGCATGCAAAAGAACCACATCTTGATTGATGCGGACCAAGAAACAGGGAAACAACAATTGTTACAAATTTTCACCAAAACCAATATTGGCCCCATCTTTTTTGAAGTGATTCAAAGGAAAGGCAACGAAGGTTTTGGTGAAGGTAACTTCCAGGCCCTGTTTGAGTCCATTGAGCTTGAACAAAAGAAACGTGGCTACTTATAATCACGTTCTTTGATCAACAACACCCGAAATAACAGGCGGCTGACATGAATGGTAAATGGTTTAAATTGTTTAAAAAGCAGGGCAAAGTGGCCAAGCAGGCTCATTTTGGTTTTCCCGAAAACAGTTACGAACGCGAAATGGGCAAAGAGGGTTTTTTTGGCCCGGTGACCCATTTCTATCACCGCCACAAACACACGGGTTGGTCGAACTTTGAAGGCGATAATCGGCCCCGAGCTTTTGATGCCAACGACATCAATGCGGCACACACCACACCATGGGATGCCGCCGTTCTGTTGAAAAATAACAGCGTCAAAATTCGCTTTTACGAAATCAGTGAGTCGATGGACCATTTGGTACGCAACGCCGATGGCGATGATTTGTTGTTTTTCCACCAAGGCACGGCCGATTTGTACTGTGATTTTGGTCAAATGACCATCAAAGAAGGTGATTATGTGATGTTGCCCAAAGGCACGATGTGGCGCTTGGAAGTGGACAACCCTTGTCAGGTGCTGATGATTGAAGCCACCAATGGCCACTACACCTCGCCAGACAAAGGTTTGTTGGGTCCCAATGCCATTGTTGACACCGCTGTTTACCGGGTGCCTGAGATCAATGATGAGTTCAAGGCGCAATACAGTGAAGAAAACACCACAGTGGTGGTCAAGCGGTTACAAAAATTGTCACGCATTGATTATCCATTCAATCCCTTGGATGCCATGGGGTGGCAGGGTGATTTGATGCCGATTGCTTTGAATTGGCGTGACATTTCGCCTGTGATGAGCCACAAATACCATGTGCCGCCTTCGGCTCACACCACGTTTTTAGGCAACCGATTTGTGGTCTGTACTTTTGTGCCGCGTTTGTTTGAAACCCATCCGGAAGCATTGAAAGTGCCTTTCTATCACAACAACGACGATTACGATGAAGTGTTGTTTTACCATTCTGGGAATTTTTTCTCGAGAGACAACATCCACCCAGGCATGATCACGTTACACCCAACCGGCTTCACCCATGGGCCACACCCCAAAGCCATGAATTCAGCATTTGAGCAGAAAAACCAGATGACTGAAGAGGTCGCGGTGATGATTGACACCCGCGATCCGTTGGAAGTGTGTGGTCCGGCTGAGCAGGTCGAGTGGGCCGATTATGTGAATTCGTGGAAAGAGTGAACACAACCAAGAACAGTCATTCCTGCGAAGGCAGGAATCCAAAGGAAAAAAGATGAAATTAGCAACAATAAACAACCAAACCCGTGACGGTCAGTTGATCGTCGTCAACCGCGCCGGCACCCAAGCGGTGAAAGTGCCACAAATTGCCATGACATTACAAGCAGCCTTGGATGATTGGGACAACACCGCTCCGCAGTTGAATACCGTTTACCAACACCTCAATGACGGTGGTTTGAATGACGCGTTTGACTTGGATCTGAATGACTTGTTAGCGCCGTTACCACGTGCCTATCAATTTTTGGATGGCAGTGCCTACTTGGCCCATGTCGAGCGCGTTCGCAAAGCCCGTGGCGCTGACATGCCACCGAGCTTTTTGGAAGACCCTTTGATGTATCAAGCCGTCAGCGACGGTTTTTTGGCACACAACCAAGACATCGATGTGGTCAGTGAAGAGTATGGCATTGATTTTGAAGCTGAAGCAGCGGTCATTACCTCTGATGTGCCCATGCATGTGTCAGCGGAAGATGCGGGTCAATATATTCAATTGATCTGTATTTTGAATGATGTGTCACTGCGCAATTTGATCCCGGCTGAATTGGCCAAGGGTTTTGGCTTCATGCAATCCAAACCGCGCACCGCATTGTCGCCATTTTTTGTTACACCTGATGAGTTGGGTGATGCCTGGCAAGACAACAAAATCCATTTGCCGATGCGGACTTGGTTGAATGGTGAATGGTTTGGTGAGCCCAATTGTGGTGTTGACATGCAATTTGATTTTGCTGAGTTGATTGCCCATGCCGCCAAAACGCGTCCATTGGCCGCTGGCGCGATCATTGGTTCTGGCACCATTGCCAACCACGACATGGCCAAAGGGTCGACTTGTTTGGCTGAGAAGCGTGTTTTGGAAGTGATTGCTGATGGCAAACCCACCACCCCGTTCATGTCATTTGGTGATGACGTCAAGATTGAAATCACTGACAATGAAGGCCACAACATATTCGGTACCATCCATCAAAAGGTGGTTAAATACGGCTGATTAAATAACACTTATTGCAGCTTTATTCCAAAAAAATATGACAAAGACCCGATTTTTATTGGGTTTTTGCTGTTAAATGGTGTTGGTTTTGTAGTAGTATGCCCCTCGAATTCCTTTGGCCCCCGATAAAATAAAAAAAAGGGCCTTTACAACACAAAGAGAGGGTACATGAAAAAGTCCATGATGAGCATGGCTTTGCTGGCAGCTGTGTCGGTACAAGCCAACCTGATTTCTGAAGACCAAGCGCGCCAATTGTTGGCACAACAACGTTCAGTGTTGGGGTTAACCCAAAAAGATTTGGATCAATCCAAAGTTCTGAGTGCCTACCCAAGTCAACACAACGGTGTCAGTCATTATGTGTTCCAACAACACATCAATGGCATCGAAGTCGCTGGTGGTTCGATTCAGCTGAATGTGGATCGAAACGGTGAAGTGATCAACACACACAACCATTTCATCTCTGCTGTTGAACAAAACACAAAATCAAGCAACCACATCATGCCTGCCGATCAAGCAGTGATGAAAGTGGCAGCGCAATTGGGCATCCAAACCCGCATGCCCACCTATGCCTTGAAACCCATTGAAGGCATTAACCAAGCCACCACCATGAACGGTGATGGCATTTCTTTACAAGACATTCCTGTCAAGTTGGTCTACCAAAAAGATGCACAAGGCCAAGCGGTGTTGTCATGGGACATGCAAATTTTGCAAGATGAAAATTGGTGGAGCATTCGAGCCGATGCTGAAACCGGAGCGGTTTTGAGTCAGCACAACTGGTATGCCCACGCGTCATATGATGTGATTCCTTTTCCCAACGAATCCCCAGCCAACACGGGATACGCATTGGCCACAGTGACCGACCCGGATGACTTGGATGCCTCGCCTTTCGGTTGGCATGACACCGATGGCTCTGCAGGTGCAGAATTCACCGATACACGCGGAAACAATGTATTTGCCCAAGATGATTTGGATGCCAATAACTCAGGTGGCAGCCGCCCAGATGGTGGCGCCAGCTTGGTCTTTGATGTGCCATGGAATCCTTTGGTCAATCCGGATGAGGAACAAAACCTGGATGCAGCCATAGTCAATTTGTTTTATTGGAACAACATCACCCATGACTTGACCTACCATTACGGTTTTGATGAAGCCTCAGGTAACTTTCAGGAAAACAATTATGGCAACGGTGGGTTTGGTGGTGATGCAGTGAATGCCGATGCACAAGACGGTTCAGGCACCAACAACGCCAATTTCGGCACACCACCTGATGGTCAAAATCCCCGCATGCAAATGTTTTATTTCGTGCTGGCGCCCACATTCACCATCAATGCGCCCAACAACATCGCAGGTCAGTATGAAACCGGTGGTGGTTTCGGCGGCGATTTAACCAAAGTGGGCATCACGGGCACCATTGAGTTGGCTGATGACGGTGTCGACACCACATCCGATGGTTGCACGTCACTGACCGGTTTTACTGGTGGCAACATTGCCCTGATTGACCGTGGTGAATGTGAGTTTGGTGTCAAAGCACTGAATGCTGAAAACGCGGGTGCCTCAGCGGTCATCATAGTCAATAACCAAGGCAATGATCCGATGAGCATGTCACCAGGTGCCGTCGGTGACCAAGTCACCATTCCAGTCATGTCACTTGGCCAAAGCAACGGTGATTTGATCAAATCAGAATTACAAAATGGCGTCAATGCCACCATGGCCAAAGCCGGTGCAGACCGTGACAGCGACATGGACAATGGCATCATCATCCATGAATACGGTCATGGCATTTCAAATCGCCTGACCGGTGGTCCAAGTCAAGCCAGTTGTTTACAAACAACCGAACAAATGGGTGAAGGTTGGAGTGACTTTTTTGCCTTATTCATGACTGCCCAAGTCGGTGACACCGCTGATCAAGCACGACCCATGGGTTCGTACGCAACGCAAATCGCTGGAGGCATCCGCACCTATCCATACAGCCGTGACACCAACATCAATCCACACACTTTCGGTGACATCGTCAATGCCGATAACGGCACCCGTGTCAGTCCTCACTATGTGGGTTCGGTTTGGGCTGTGATGTTGTGGGACATGTATTGGAACTTGGTTGATGAACATGGCTTTGATGCCGACTTGTACCGCGGTACCGGTGGTAACAACATCGCCATGCAACTGGTGATGGATGGACTCAAGTTACAAGGTTGTAATCCGGGTTTCATTGATGGTCGTGACGCCATCTTGCAAGCCGACCAAGTCAATTACAGTGGTGCCAATCAGTGCCAGATTTGGCATGCCTTTGCCAAACGCGGATTGGGTGAAGGGGCAAGCTCTGGCAGTGTGTTTGCTGTGGGAGATGAAACGGAATCGTTCGATGTGCCAGCAGCTTGTGATGGGCCTTCGGATTTGATTTTTGCTGATGACTTTGAATAATTGAATCGAGTGCATTCGAAGCCCGAGTCGTTGACTCGGGCTTTTTTATTGGTGTCGTTTAATGGCATAATGTCTTTTTCTTTTTCCCCAGCGGCATGTCAGAAACATTTTCCAGTCAATCGACCGACTCTTTTCGTCAATTGTTGACCTTGGGTCAATGTAATTTATTGGTCACCACCTACCAAGCGGGACAGGTGGTGATGGTGAGGCCACAAGAAACCGGTTTGAACACCCACTTCATGGCCTTTGATCGCCCCATGGGCGTCGCCACCAAGCCGAATGAGTTTTCAATTGGTGGTGCCGCATCCATCACGACTTTCCGAAATTTGGCCGCAGTGGGCCCGAAAACCAATCAGGGACCTGAAGTTGATGCCTGCTATTTGCCCAGGAGAAAGCAGTACACCGGTGCCATCGACATCCATGAAATGGGGCATGACAAAACGGGTAAGTTGTGGTTCATCAACACCAAGATGTCTTGTTTGGCGGTACTGGATGATGAAAACAGTTTCAAACCCGTTTGGCGACCGCCGTTCATCACAGCCTACGACTTGACCGACCGCTGTCACCTGAATGGGTTGGGATTCCGCGATGGCTTGCCACGCTACGTCTCGATGCTGGGGGCGACTGACCAACCCGGTGGCTGGCGCAACAACAAAATATCGGGTGGACAAATCATGGACATCAACACCAACGAAGTGTTGGTTGATGGTTTGTGCATGCCACACTCACCGCGCTGGTATCGCGATGCCTTGTGGTTTTTGTCCTCGGGGTCAGGCCAGTTGATGCGCATGGAATTGGGCAAAGCGCCCGAAGTGGTGGCTGAGTTGCCTGGTTTTTGTCGAGGCATGGATTTCATTGACCGCTATGCCATCATTGGCCTTTCACAGGTGCGAGAATCGGCTGTGTTTGCAGGGTTGCCACTGACCAAACGGGTCGAAGACCGACAAAGCGGTGTTTGGGTGGTTGATACCACCAACGGAGAAATCGTCGCCTTTTTGGTCTTCACAGGCAATGTACAAGAAGTTTTTGAAGTCAAAGTCTTGCCTCACAAGTTCGCCGCCATCGAAGATGAAGCCAGTCCCTTCTTGGCACAATCTTATGAATTGTCACAAGAAGTGTTGTCGAACTTGGCACCGATGGATCCGGCACAAGAGGTGCTGGATGTGGCCACCCGGGCCCATGTGGAAGGCAAGTTGGATGAAGCCATCAAACATTACCAAGAAGGACTGAAGCACTTTACAGAGCATGCGCAATTGAATCATCAATACGGCTTGTGCTTGGTGGATGCCAAGCGTTGGGATGATGCCGTCAATCAATTGCAAAAAGCATTGGCCATCAACCCCGACAATGCCGAAACCATGAATTCATTGGGTATGGTCTACAACCACCTGCATGATTCCAAGCAAGCCATGCATTGGTTTGACCAATCGATCGCCAAAGACAAGCAGTTTGCCATGGCCCACATGAACAAAGGCATGCTGCTGCTGAAACAAAAACAATTTGAGTCAGGTTGGAAGGAATATGCGTGGCGATGGCAACCCCCTCAGTTTGTCGCCTTCCAGTGTCAAAAGCCAGCATGGCAAGGCGAAGACATTGCCGATAAGGTGTTGTTGGTGCATTCGGAACAAGGCAACGGCGACCAAATCATGTTCTGGCGTTTTTTACCTGAATTGGCCAAACGTTGCAAAAAGTTGATTTATTTTGGACCTGAAAACTTGGCTGCGCTGGTGGCTCAAATCCCAGGTGTGGCAGAAAGCCGGATTCCAGGTGCGTTGAGTGGTGACTTGTTCGATGTCTATGTGCCTCTGATGGACGTCGCCATGCATTTGGGCGTCACGGCAGAAATTTTACCCGCTCCTGAACGGTACGTCACTGTGCCCGAGCAGGTGGTGGTGCAACAACTCAAAGGCGAGTTGAAAGTGGGTTTGGCGTGGACAGGTTCGCCGGCGCACCACAACAACACCGCTCGCTCTGTGCCATTGTCCGACCTGCTGTCCATCACAAATGGTGTGGCTGCTGACTTTTATTCGTTACAAATGCCACTTTTGCCGGATGACCGCACCTTGTTGCAACAACGTGGCGTGGTGGATTTGGAACCTGAATTGCCAGGCTATGCAAGGACGGCCGCATTGATTGATCAATTGGATTTGGTGATCAGCGTTGACACAGCCACCGCTCATTTGGCAGCGGCTTTGGGTAAACCGACGTGGTTGTTGTTAGGTGACCACCCA
>JAUHZH010000095.1 GCA_030426065.1 Gammaproteobacteria bacterium | reverse complement strand
TGTGGGCTCATCCGCCAATATACCAGCCGGTTGCATCACCATGGCACGGGCAATCGCTGTGCGTTGCCGCTCTCCTCCTGACAATTGTGCAGGTCGGTGATCCAAACGATCTGCCAAACCGACTTGGTGTAAGATTTCTGTGGCCAACTTTTTGGCTTCTTTTTTACCTTTTTTGGCAATCAACAAAGGCATCATGACGTTTTCCAAAGCGGAAAACTCTGGCAACAAATGGTGGAATTGATAGACAAAACCCAAGTGTTTGTTGCGCAATCGACCCCGTTGATTGGGGCCCATTATTACCAAATCCTGACCCATCAAAGACACGGTTCCTGAGCTGGCGGTATCCAACCCACCCATCAAATGCATCAAAGTGCTTTTCCCGGCTCCAGAGGCGCCCATGATGGCCACTTTTTCTCCCGCTTCAATGGCAAAATTCAAATCGGTAAACACATCGATTCGACGCGTACCATCTTGAAAAGATTTGGCCAAATTCTGACAGCGTAAAATCACTTCACTCATGACGCAAGGCCTCCGCAGGTTGCACCCGTGACGCCCGCCAGGCTGGGTATAAAGTAGACAAGACTGACATGGCAAAAGCAATGCCCACAATCATCACCACATCATTGGATTGCAAATCGGCATTGATCTCTGTGATGTAATAAACTTCCTTGGATAAAAATTCGGTGTTGAACCAAGATTCTAATGTGTTCATGATGCTGCTGATGTTCAACGACACCACCACGCCGGCAACCAGGCCAAGCAAAGTGCCCACCAAACCAATCAATGTACCTGAAATCATGAATATGGCCATGATGTTCTTGCCACTCAATCCCAAGGTGCGTAACACCGCCACATCCGATTGTTTTTCAGTGACCAACATCACCAAAGTTGACAAGATATTGAACGCCGCCACCGCGACAATCATCGATAATATGATGAACATCACCATCCGTTCGGTGCGCGTGGCTTTGAAAAAATTGACGTGTTGGCTGGTCCAATCCCGGATGCGCAAGAAGCCAGACAAGCCCGCCCCCACTTCTTGGGCAATTTCACGTGCTTGCATCAGGTCATCCATTTTCAACCGCACACCTTCCACGGCACCACCTTCCATGCGCAGCAATTTCTGAAAATCACTCATGTGCACCAAGGCCATTTTGAAATCGTATTCATACATACCGACTTCAAATATTCCGGTCACCGTGAAACGCTTCAATCGAGGCGTCACGCCCACCGCCGTGGTTCTGAATTCCGGCACATACATCACCACTTTGTCACCGGGTGTCACACCGAGGTGAGCAGCCAGATCAACGCCCAGGATGATGTTGAACTCGCCGGCTTGCAAATCATCCAGAACACCCATTCGCATGGCCTCCTGAAAGTCTGTCACTGAGGTTTCATGTTCAGGCACAATGCCTTGGACCAATGCCCCCTCGGTTCGAAAGCCTTGCAACATCGCCTCACTGCGAACATAGGGAGCGGCTCCTATCACACGGGGGTGTTTTTTGGCTTGGACCAACGCCCCTTCCCAATCGGTCAATTGTTCACCGGTAAAGGCTGAAATGGTCGCATGAGAAACGGTACTCAACATGCGAGACTGGAATTCTTTGTTGAATCCATTCATCACCGAAATGACCACGATCACCGTCATCACACCCAAGGCAATGCCCGCCATGGAAATCAGCGAAATGAAGGATATGAAATGGTTTTTCCTTTTGGCCCTGGTGTACCGCAGCCCAATAAAAAAGGGTAAATTCATGGTGTCTTTTGATTCCAAGAGACCTCTTCATAAGTCTGGGTCTTTGAAAAAAAGAATTAAAATTCTAAAGGGCAAGGAAGTAAATTCAAGTAATAGCTTGCTATTGCTCAGTTTGCTGACGCAGCCATTTAGGATTTTAAACTTTTTTGCATGATTCACGACTTATGCAGAGGTCTCTCCTTGCAGTCCGTTTAATTCAATCCTCCATTTTGATACATTCGGCTCACAGTTACAATGGTCAAACCAACAAGGAATACAAATCCGGCGATTCATTCAGGTACCGGTAAGGCATGGACGCTGATTGCATGCGTGCCATCAAACCGCTCACATCACCCACACCTTGCTCTATCCCCACCACCACGGGTCCCAGTTCCCTGTGGTGTTTCTTCTGGTATTGAAAATAAGTGATGTCATCCTCAGGACCCAAAACATCACAGACAAATTGCTTGAGGGCACCGGCACGTTGCGGAAATTGAACCAAAAAATAATGCAGTTGACCTGAATACAAATGGGCCCGCTCCCTGATTTCCCCCATCCGGCTGACGTCGTTGTTGCTGCCTGATATCAAAGCCACCACCCGATCACCTGACTTGATGTCTTTGACTTGCTGCACACCAGACAATGCCAATGCACCGGCCGGTTCTGCGACGATGCCGCTGCGGTTATAAAGTGACAACAGAGTCTGACACACCAATCCATTCGGCACACTGATCAAACCATCCAGGTGTTTTTGACAGAGGTCGAAAGTCAACTGCCCCACCTGCTGAACCGCTGCACCATCAACAAAAGGGTCAATGCACTCCAACGCTTGTGGCTTGCCATGTTTTTTGGCCCAAGCCATGGAAGCCGCCCCATCCGGCTCAACGCCGATGACGCGGGTTTGAGGCCATTGAGATTTGATCAGTGAAGCCATGCCCGCAGCCACGCCGCCACCGCCAATTGGCACAAATACCCAGTCAGGAGCCTGCGCCATCTGTTCAATCATCTCCAAAGCAATGGTGGCTTGACCTGCAATGATGTCTTCATCGTCGAAAGGCGGAATGTAGGGCCACTGATGCGACACAGCCATGGCCACAGCCGCATCGCGGGCTTGATCAAAATGGTCACCAACCAAATGAATTTCCACCGCATCGCCACCCACGGCCCGCACTTGAAACACTTTCTGCTGTGGCGTGGTCACTGGCATGAAGATGTGTGCCGACACGCCCAACAGTTGGCATGATTGTGCCACCCCTTGCGCGTGGTTGCCGGCACTGGCACAAACCACCGCCTGACCCAACTGACCTTGTGATTTGAGCTTGGCCATTTTGTTGTAGGCGCCTCGGATCTTGTACGACCTGACGGCATGCAAGTCTTCCCTTTTGAGCCACACTTCAACACCCAACAGCTGTGAATAATGCCGTTCCCGTTGTAATGGTGTGGCATCAATCACTGCACGCAAGCGGCTTTGAGCCGCTTGCGCTTGGGTCAACCAATCATGGCTCATTCTGGGCGAAGAGACCGCACCGCTGCACCTGCTTGCCACAACTCTGAACTCCTGATGGTTTGTAATTCTTGATTCAAGGCTTCTCGATAACCCGACTGGCGATTGGCCTCGATCACGCGCTCGGCTTCTTTGCCAGAAGCGACACTTTGATACAGGTCGTCAAACAACGGTAAATTGGCTTCTCTGAAACGGTGGCGCCAATCCAAAGCACCGCGTTGTGCAGTGGCAGAAGTGTTGGCATACATCCAATCCATGCCGTGTTCGGCCACCAAAGGCATCAAGCTTTGGGTCAATTCTTCCACCGTTTCATTGAAGGCTTCTGAGGGCGAATGTCCATGTTTCCTGAGCACCTGGTATTGGGCTTCAATCAAGCCGGCCAAAGCACCCATCAACACACCGCGTTCACCGGTCAAGTCAGAAAAAACTTCCTTTTTGAAATCAGTCTCAAACAGGTAACCTGCGCCAATGGCCATGCCCAAAGCACAAGCCATCTCTTTGGCACCGCCGGTGACGTCTTGATGTACGGCGTAGCTGGCATTCAAGCCTTGCTTGGCCAAAAACAAACGGCGCAGAGATGTTCCTGACCCTTTGGGGGCGACCAAAACCACATCCACATCATCAGGTGGAACCACACCGGTTTGTTCTGCGTAGGTGATGCCAAAACCATGTGAGAAGTACACGGTATCATGGGCATTGAGGTTGTCTTTGATGGTGGGCCAGGCTGAAATCAACCCAGCATCCGACAGCAGCACCATCACGACATCGGCCTGTTGTGTGGCTTCTGCCAAATCAAACAGATCAACTCCAGGCCGCCACCCATCATCCACGGCTTTGTCCCATGATGGGCTGTTGGGCCTTTGGCCAACCACCACATCGATGCCATTGTCTCTCAAATTCATGGCTTGCCCGGGCCCTTGCACACCGTAGCCCAAAACGGCCACTTTGTGCCCTTCCAAGTGGTTCTTGGCTTGACTCAAAGGAAAATCTTGTTGTGTGACGACTTGCTCTTTGGTGCCGCCAAAATTAATTACTGTCATGGTTATTTACTCTCTTTATTGGGTCTGAATGCATCATTCAGAATGAAAAAATGTTTTAACTTTTGTGGCTTTGCCCCACTTGCAAATGGCTTGATGAATCGCTCAACTGAGTGGTGACCTGACAATCCACATGATGGATGTCCACCATCCGCATCAATTGTTTTTGAATCCGGCGCGCGGTGTCCCATTCACAGGGTGCCTTGATGTGTTGACTCATGGCCTGACTGCTGGGTTGGTGGCTCATGTGCCACTGTTCTATCACCACACCAAAACGCGAAAACAATGCGGCTGTTTTGGTCAGCACTTGGCTGGGGTGATTGGCTGTGATCGAAAAAATCATGATGGATCTCCTTCTGTTTGTGTTTGCATTTGATGAACGGCTTGGCCCGGTGTGATGATGGGAAAAACGTTGCCTTCCTTGAGGACTTTGACTTCCAACAAAACCGCACCCTCATGTGACAAGAACGCGTCGATGACATCCGTCAGTTCGGCTGGGTCTGCCACTTGCAAGCAGTCAATGCCATAAGCGGTTGCCAAAGTTTTGAAATCGGGGTTGTCCATGGCGGTTTCGGCATAACGTTGATCGAAATACAGCTCTTGCCATTGCCTCACCATGCCCAAGTATTCATTGTTCAACAGCAAAATTTTGACCGGCAATCGGTGTTGTTTGATCACGGCCAACTCTTGGATGGTCATTTGAATGCCGCCATCGCCCAGCACCGCCACCACGGTGGCATCCGGTGCCGCCATTTGTGCGCCAATGGCCGCTGGCAAACAAAAACCCATGGTGCCCAAGCCACCGGAAGTGATGAAACTGCGTTGTTCCTTGAGTTGGGCATAGCGACAGGTCACCATTTGGTGTTGGCCCACATCCGTCACCCAAGTCAGATCGGTCCGAACCCGGTTGATGGCATGGATCACCATGGCCATGCTGATGCCATCCAGGGCTTGGACTTCTTTCGACATCACCTGCACCTGCTCTTGCGCTGCGCCAACTTGGTGTTTTTGCCACCATTGGGGATACTGCTTGGGTTTGAGGTGAGGCAACAAAGCTTGCAAACTGTGTTTTAGGTCACCCAGAACGGCCACATCAGCGACCACATTTTTGTTGATTTCTGATGGGTCAATGTCGAAATGCACCACCTTGGCTTGTTTGGCATATTGAGACACGTCGCTGGTCACGCGGTCATCAAACCGCATGCCCAATGCAATCAAAACATCACAGGCACTGGTCATCTGGTTGGCTGCCAACCGGCCATGCATGCCCACCATGCCGATGTGGCAAGGGTGATCACTGGGAACCGCTGACAGACCCAAAGCAGTACAAGCCAAAGGCAGCGGTTGAGTTGACAACCATGACAACAGTTCATCTTGACAGCCTGAAAGCACCGCCCCTTGACCGACAATGACCAAGGGTGACTCGGCCTGATTGATCAAAGCGGCTGCCTGCTCAATGGCTGAGTCAACAACGGCTTGATTCGTTTCAACTGCCAGAGGTTGGAATTGACCTGAAACTGCTTCTTGTTGGGCATTTTTGGTGATGTCGATCAACACCGGACCAGGTCGACCGGATTGTGCCAAGTGGGCTGCTTTGGCCAGCACAGGGAACACTTCTGATGCATCGGTGATTTGGTAAGCCCATTTGGTCACCGGCGCTGCCATGCCCATGATGTCAATTTCTTGAAAGGCATCGGTACCCAACAGGTGTTTGAATACCTGACCGGTGATACACAAAATGGGCGTGGAGTCCATGTAGGCATCGGCCAAACCCGTCAACAGGTTGGTGGCACCTGGTCCTGATGTGGCCAAACAAACACCCAGTTGACCACTGGCCCGAGCCCAACCTTGGGCGGCATGAACCGCACCTTGTTCGTGTCGAACCAAAACGTGTTTGATGTCATAAACCGGCATGATGGCCCCTCCAGGGTAACCAAAAATGGTCGTCACACCCAAGTCAGCCAAAGCATGGAGCAGTGCCGATGCACCGTCACCACAAAATGGATCACTCATCCTTCACTCCCATCTGTAACGCAGCCACTGGCCGCTGAAGAAACCAAACGAACGTATTTGGTCAACACCCCTTGGCCTTGGTAGGTGGCTTTCGGTTGCCAAGCTTCCCTGCGCTGTTGCCACTCGGATTCACTGACATCCACTGACAAGCTGTTGTTGACCGCATCGATCGTGATGATGTCACCGTCTTTCAGTAAGGCAATGGGGCCACCCACTTGCGCTTCAGGTGCCACATGTCCGACAACAAAACCATGAGAACCGCCGGAAAAACGACCGTCGGTGATCAAAGCCACATCCTGACCCAGGCCTGCGCCCATCAAAGCAGCTGTTGGCTTCAGCATTTCCGGCATGCCGGGTCCGCCCTTCGGCCCCACATAGCGAATCACCACGACATCTCCAGCTGTCACCACACCTGCAGCTATGGCTTGATTGGCAGCTTGCTCACTGTCGAACACCCGCGCTTGACCAACGAATTTTTCACCTTCTTTGCCGGTGATTTTGGCGACCGCCCCTTCGGGTGCCACATTGCCTGTGAGGATTTGGATGTGCCCTGTTTTCTTGATCGCACGGAACAAGGGTTTGATGACTTTTTGGTTGTGAGCCAATGACGGAACTGATGCCAAGTTTTCAGCCAAACTTTGGCCGGTTACGGTCATGCAACTGCCATCGAGCATGCCCTCTTCCAGCATCATTTTCATCACCGCTGGGACGCCACCGGCGTCATGTAAATCATGCATGGCGTATTTGCCACTCGGTTTGAGGTTGGCCAAAAATGGCGTGCGGTCTGAAACCGCCTGCAAATCCTGCAAACTAAGATCGATTTTGGCTGCATGTGCGATGGCCAACAGGTGTAACACGGCGTTGGTGGAACCACCCAAAACCGTGACCACTTTGAAAGCGTTGATCAAACTGGCTTTGGTGACGATGTCCCTCGGCTTGATCTGTTGGGTCAACATATGAAACGCGGCTTTGGCCGCCCGCTCGCAAGCCCGTTGCTTCTCAGGGCTCTTGGCCGGGTAAGAAGCGTCATAAGGCAGCGACAGGCCCATGGCTTCAATCGCCGAAGCCATGGTGTTGGCCGTGTACATGCCGCCGCAGGAGCCGGGGCCCGGAATGGCGGTGCGTTCCACTTCCTTCAGTTGGATATCTGAAACGGTGCCAGCGGAATGGCCGCCGACGGCTTCGAACACGCTGACGATGTCGCGGCGCTCCTCGCCCGGCATGATGGTGCCGCCATAGACGAACACCGAGGGCCGGTCGATGCGCGCCATGGCCATTGCGCAGGCGGGCATGTTCTTGTCGCAGCCG
>JAUHZH010000094.1 GCA_030426065.1 Gammaproteobacteria bacterium | reverse complement strand
GAATGAGGGTGTTTTTCATCCAAAAAGCACGCGGCAATTCATTCGGGAATATGAACAACATGCCGGCATCATCACGCATCTCTTCACGGTACATCAATCCCATGACCCTTTCGTGCTCATCATCAGCCAGCTCGACATCAAAGCGATGGTTGTTGATTTTGACAAAATGGCCTGAGGGATGACATGCACTGATCAGCAAACAGATTGATAACAGGCTCAGTATCTTGTTCATATCATTTCACTAAAATATTGAAAAGTCACTGGAATTTATCACTTATCGGGGCTAAACTCAATATTAGGTTCAATAGAGGAATAGGCGATGGACATTGCGGAGTTATTGGCATTTACTGTAAAAAACAAAGCATCAGATTTGCACTTGTCAGCTGGCTTGCCACCCATGATCAGGGTGGACGGTGACGTCAGAAGGATTAACTTACCGCCTTTGGAACACAAAGAATTGCATGACATGATCTATGACATCATGAATGATTACCAAAGGAAGGAATACGAAGAAAATTACGAGATTGACTTTTCTTTCGAAATCCCGGGATTGGCCCGTTTTCGTGTCAACTCGTTCAATCAAAACAGGGGTTGTGGTTCGGTTTTCAGAACCATTCCCACCGAAATCCTGACGTTTGAAGATTTGAATTGTCCAGCGATTTTCAAAGAAATCATTGATGTACCGCGTGGACTGATTCTCGTGACCGGACCAACGGGTTCTGGTAAATCGACCACATTGGCGGCGATGATCGATTACCTCAATAAAAAAGAACACGGTCACATCTTGACCATTGAGGATCCGATAGAATTCGTACACACCAGTAACAAATGTTTGATCAACCAACGTGAAGTACACCGCGACACGCACAGTTTTGAAAACGCACTGCGTTCAGCGCTTCGTGAAGACCCCGACATCATTCTGGTGGGTGAGTTGCGTGATTTGGAAACCATACGTTTGGCTTTGACAGCGGCAGAAACCGGTCACTTGGTGTTCGGCACCTTGCACACCACCTCGGCAGCGAAAACCATTGACCGTATCATTGACGTGTTCCCAGCCGGTGAAAAACCCATGGTGCGATCGATGTTGTCTGAGTCGCTCAGGGCGGTGGTCGCACAAACTTTGATCAAACGTGTTGGTGGCGGCCGAGTGGCTGCCCATGAAATCATGATCGGTATCCCAGCGATCCGAAACTTGATTCGTGAAGACAAAGTGGCGCAAATGTATTCTTCAATCCAAACCGGACAATCGGTGGGGATGCAGACTTTGGACCAATGTTTGATCGAACTGGTGCGCAAAGGGTTGATTTCCAAAGCCCAGGCCAAGAGCCGAGCGGTCAAGAAATCAGATTTTGAGTAAATACGAAAGGTAACCTGAGATGGACTTTAATTCATACCTCAAATTGATGGTGCACAAGAAAGCATCCGACTTATTCATCACGGCCAACTTGCCTCCGAGCATCAAAATCCATGGCCGCGTGATCCCGATCACCCAACAACCGTTGACCAAAGCCCAAGCCAGGGACATGGTCACCGGCATCATGTCGCCGTATCAAAAAGAAGAGTTTGAGCGGACCCATGAGTGTAACTTCGCCATCGGTGTGTCATCGGTGGGACGGTTCAGGGTCTCGGCATTTTACCAACGCAACGCCGTAGGCATGGTGATCCGTCGGGTGGAAACCAAAATCCCGACTTTTGAATCATTGAAGTTGCCAGAGGTTTTGAAAGAATTGTCACTGACCAAACGAGGCATCATCATTTTCGTGGGTGGTACTGGTACCGGTAAATCGACCTCATTGGCGGCCATGTTGGGCTACCGTAACGTCAACACCACCGGTCACATCATCACCATTGAGGATCCGATTGAATACGTTCATGAGCACCAAGGTTGCGTCATCACGCAGCGTGAAGTTGGGTTGGACACGGAATCTTTTGAGATTGCCCTGAAAAACTCACTGCGTCAGGCCCCAGATGTGATCTTGCTTGGTGAGATCCGAACCCGTGAAACCATGGAGTTTGCGATTTCGTTTGCTGAAACCGGTCACCTTTGTATGGCGACCTTGCACGCCAACAACGCCAACCAGGCGCTCGATCGCGTGCTTCACTTCTTCCCCAAAGATGCCCGTGAACAGTTGTTGATGGATTTGTCTTTGAATCTGCGTGCCATGATTGCACAACAGTTGATTCCAACACCTGACGGCAACGGTCGACGCGCCGCTGTGGAAGTGTTGATCAACACACCATTGGCTCAAGAGTACATCCGCAAAGGCAAGATCGAAAAGCTCAAAGATTTGATGAAGAAATCAACCAATCTGGGCATGCAAACTTTCGACCAAGCGATGTTCGATCTTTACCAAGCCGGCGAAATCACCTACGAAGACGCCCTCCGTCACGCCGATTCGGCCAACGAAGTGCGCCTCGCCATCAAGCTGTCTCAAGGCGGCGATGCCGACACCTTGTCCATGGGCATGGATGGCATTGGTTTGGAAGAGGACAAGTAGAAGCGAACATTTTGTGACCCACAAGGATGTGGGTCAGCAGCCGTGGCAAAAACGGGTAACTGTGGAACCATAGGATGTGGTTTGATACCACAATCAATCACCAACGAATGCTGCTTTTTTACCGCCATGAATCCATGATTTATCCTTAGTTTCGTCTTCTTGTTCATTCATCAAACCGCCATTGCATTTAACATTTATATTGCATAACATTTTGACTGATTCAATCAGAAAATTCAGTCATGAGGGATGCAATCAAATTAATCAGAAAAGGCGATGGTTCGGCTTTCCAAAACAACCAAAATCAATTCGTTTTTGTTAAAGGCGGTGTCAATTTTGCTTTGTCATTCGAAGAAATGATACAGATGGAAGCCTTGTTCATGGGGTTGCGATCTGGCGATTTGTTGCACATAGATCCCAACTCCCCTGACATGGCCAAAGGAGACTGAAAAGGTGGACATGTATTTTTTGGGAACTTCATCAGGTGTACCGACCAAAGACAGGAACGTGTCTGGGATGGCTGTGATCGAGCCAGGTGGCAAGTATTGGCATTTGGTTGATTGTGGCGAAGGCACCCAGCATCAAATCTTACGCAGCCCACTGTCACTGCAAAAGTTACAGTCGATAGCAATCACACATGTCCACGGTGACCACTGCTATGGTTTGCCGGGTTTGTTGGCCAGTGCAGGTTTGGGTGGTCGCAAAGACCCTTTGAAAATCATTGCCCCAAAAGGTATAGAAGCATGGGTGATGGAAACCCTCAAACACACAGCCATGTTCTTGCCGTATGAAATCGAGTTTTTTGCTGTTGAATCTTTGAAACCGATGGCGGTTGGCTCATTGACCATTGATGCCACGGCGTTGTCTCATCGCGTCCCATCTTTTGCTTATGGTTTTGTGCATCAAGACATCAGCACAAAACTTGATCACATCAAACTGGAATCAGAAGGTATTCCACGCGGGCCATTGTGGGGGGCTTTACAGAAAGGCGATGACATCGAGTTTGAAGGACAAACATACCGCAACAAAGACTGGGTTCAAGTGAATTCAATTCAAAAAAAGGTCGTGGTTTGTGGAGACAATGATGCGCCAGACAGCTTGGATGGCTTCATTGAAGGTTGTGATGTGTTGGTTCATGAATCGACGTTCACGGCTGAATTTGCAACCAGAGCAAAAGAAGTGGGGCACAGCCATGCTGGATTGATTGCGTCATACGCTCAGTCTCAGTCCATACAGAACTTGATTTTGACACACTTCAGTGCCCGATACGCGCCTGAGGGCAAGCCCAGCCCATCGATCAGTGACATGCGGATTGAAGCAGAAAACGTTTTCCAAGGCCAATTGTTTTTAGCCTCTGACCATACGCACTACAGGCTGGATGCAGTTGGTTCACTTCATCAACTCTCACCCTGTTGACCCATGTTGGCGCCTGTGGGATTTGCCAAAACTGAACTTTGTGTAGCTGTTTTTAAGCGTTTCAACTCTTCCAGCAACAACATTCGGTCGTAGCCGCGGAATTCTTCACCGCCGTTTTCCCTGACCTCCAAGCCTTTGATTTGGTCTTTGTGCTTCATTTGTGATGCCAGTTGGCCTTTGGTGTCGAGGCTGATGATCAAAGGAACGTATTGAATGGTGTCAACATCGTAACCCAAATCAACCATCACTTCATCGCCGTTGCTGTAATATGACTCAATGTGCGCCAAGACGAAATTTTCAGCGACAAAATGGTTCAGTGCCACCGCTTGTTCAATGATGGATTGACCTTCGCGCTCTTGCATCAGCCAAAACAAGTCATCGCCATCGTGGTATTGCCACTGGTAAGTGAACTGTTTGTGGCCACCTTTGACGTATTGATCAAAGACATGGCACCATATACACCATTCGGCGCCATAGACCATCAGCACGTGTTTTTCATTTTGTTGTGCCGCTTCCAAAGCAGCAGCCAACACCAGCCTTTGGTCACCGCATTCATCGTATGTATTGGCTTTGCCATCGCGACATTGTGGATCCACTGCTTTGGGGAATGAGGTGACCTGTTTGAAGTCTACAGTGGGTTGGGATATCGATTTTGCTTGTGGTTGGTTTTTGTTGATCTGGCCCATCATTGCCACAGCGATGACCATGGTTATGGTAAACAACGCCAATCCTTTAACGTAAGTATTCATGTTTTTGTTGGTTAATCAATCTGCAGGTCATTGTACACGATGCAGAACCAAGCCGCCCAAATAGGCAAAACGGGCCGCACCATCGGGACTGACGGTGATGTGCAATTCAATTTGATCGCTGCCAGTCAAACCCTGGAAAGTGATGGACTGATTGGTGTTGTCTGAAACTTCCAAATCTTGGTGTGTGCCATTGATGGTGTATCGGGTTAAGCGGCCATTACCGCCGTCGTTACCGGTGCGGCTGGCAAACAACTCCAAGTCATAAGTTGCGCCCGCGACCAAGCCTGAAATCACCACGGTGGCAGACTCAAGCAAGGCAGCATTGTGGCCGTCAAAAGAACCCAGCCACATGTTGTCCGCAGAAACGGTACCTGGATAGCCGACGCCGTTGGCAGGGATGCCGTTGGGGTTGGTGCCATTGAAGCCATCGGTGATGCCGATTAAGACGGTGGTGGCCACGGCCAGATCGTCGCTTAAGTTACTGGCAGATCCCGTTAATGAAGTGATGTTGTTCCAAGGCGTTGGTGTGATCCCGGTGGCATCTCCAAAATCCACCATCAAGCTGCGCCCAACATCGAATGTGCTGGGCACAACCACCTGATCGTTGCGGTGGGAAAGGAGCCACTGGTATATGTCGTGACCCTCCGAATCAGGGTGGTTCATATCATATGTTCGGGTCCAGGAATCATGGCCCACGCCGGGATAAATCACCATGCTGGTGTCAATCGGTGCTGGGTTGTTGCATGCCAATAAATTGTTGATGGGGGTGATGGTGCCGCTTTCATCAACGGTGTTGTCGTTGTCACCATGGAAGGCCCAAATGGGCACCCGGTTCAATTCGCAGCCTGCGTTGTTGAATGCGGGATTGCCATTGCCTGCAATGGGAACCGCCGCGGCGACGGCTGAATCGGTGTGGTTACCCAAATAGTTCCAGCTGCCGATGGCGCCGCAACTCAAACCGGTGAGGTAGACCCGCTGAGGATTGATGCGGTAGTGGGTTTTTGCGTGTTGAATGAAATTGTTGATCAGACCACTGCTGGTGCAACCGCCGTTCGAGTTTTGTGGCGACAGAACAACGAAAGGCAATGTTTGGTCCCAATTGTTTTGGTCAATCATCATGGGAATGCCGTTGTCCAAAACGTCATCCAATTGACCGTCCCCATCACCATTTTCACCCAAACCATGAATGAACAGCAGCAAGGGATAATCCTGATCACCACAGTCATAGCCAGGTGGCAGGTATTCGTAATAGCCTTGGCCTGCGTTGGTGCTGCCCAGAGGCCTTGCCTCATGCCGTTCAGAAGGCGTGTTGGTGGGCGTGGTCATCCAAGGCAGGTCATCAGAAGTTTCAAAACCGAAACGACTGATGATGTCACATGCAAATGTTTGAGGAACAGACAGAATAAAAAATAGAATCACGGTAACCCGCATAACAAACCCTGTGTTAAAACTAAAACTGTGGCCCAATTAATTTAACACATTCAAATGCCTGTAAATGCGGGTATGGTCACTGTTTAAACCATAAAGTCATTCAAACCCATTGGCCATGATCAGGTCGGGAGCGTTCAGGTTATAACGCAGCACGGACCCTGCTTCAGGACTGATTCTGGGGTCTCCGGGGAAACCAATGAAAGCGGATTGATCATGAATCAATGGAGACACAGGCCAAACAAAACTGCTGGGAGTGACTTCAACTTGGGTGGTGAGTTTTTTCTGAAAATCAAAGCTGGAGTTTGAGGTGTCATAGAAAAAGGCTTCCACAAAGTGTTCTTCGATATGGAAATTGGGGTAACTGATGGACATGAACAACAAGTCATTACTCATACTCATTTCATGGATGATCCCGCCACCAATACCACCCCATGTCAACATGTCTGAAGATTGTTGGAATGTCCAAATGCCATTGGACCTTTGGTATGAATGTAAAACCAGTTCAACATTGGTTCCACAACCCGTACAAGAGCCTGGGTTGTTTGTGGTAGAAACAACCATGGTGTCCTGATCAATACTGATTCGATCGAAGTGGGTGGTGCTGGGTATGCCGTTGGGTGGTAGAATGGATTGAGTCCACTGCCATTGGCTGGGACTGGTTTCTTCAAAAACAAGCACCAAGCCGGCATGTTGACCTTGGCTGTTGTCGACGGTGGCCAACAGCTGATCACCAGAAGTTTTCAGCTGATAACCGAATGCGTCGTCAGTGACTTGACTTGATAATGATTGTGTCGGTTGCCATGAAGTACCATTGAATTCGAACACTTCTACTGAGCTCATAGCGGTTTGGGGATTGGTTTGTGTTGCCACAAAAAGGAAATCGCCTGTTTGAGCCATTTGGTAACCGAATCCATCATCATTGAATGCATTGGGTGAGGTGATTTTCTGAATTTCTGTCCATTGGTTGTTTTGTTTTTCGAACACGTAGACGGCATTGGGCTGGCCGCTTTCCGATGCGGTGATGAATGCTTGATCATTGAACACTTCAATTTTTGTACCAAAAATCAGATTGGGGTGGCTGTCGTTGGGCACCAGTGAATCGACCTGGACCCAATCATTGGCTTGTTTTTGAAGCACTTGAACTGAGCTCATTGGCGTGAAATTTTGCTTGTCGTGAGGTATGGCAACCAACAGCTCATCGTTCAAAGCACCCACAGCATGACCAAACTGTTCTGACTCATTGCTTTCAGCGCCGGTCAATTCTTCAGATTCAACCCATGTTGATCCATTGAATTGGTGTGCCAATATCAAACCATCATTTTGAAAAATGTGGTCTTGCTCAGGAATGCCTGTGAGCATCAAGCTGCCTTGAGCAGCCAATGAATCAGGCTCACCCATGAGCCATTGCCCCACATCCCATTGATTGATGTTCTCATCGAATGTGAATGTGCCTGATTGGCCATTCACCAACAGTTGATCACCGACCAAAGCAATTTGTTTACCAAACTG
>JAUHZH010000454.1 GCA_030426065.1 Gammaproteobacteria bacterium | reverse complement strand
CGGTCGTTCCCACAGCTCAAGAAATGGCGCAACACTTGTTGACTCAGCAGCTGCGATGTCATCAAGTGGTGTCATTGAAGGGATTGACTTATTTGCGTCGGGATGCGGCCTTGCGAACGGCCATGAAGGAAAGGATCAATGATTGGGTTGATGCAGGTAAGTTGCAAACTGTTCAATGGCATGACGGTTCGGTTTTTTATATTCAATTTGGTGCCCTGGACACCAGGATGCCTTCTACAGGTAAGCGTTTGGCTCTTTTGTCACCGTTTGACAATGCCGTGATTCAAAGGGACCGCTTGCGTTCTTTATTTGGCTTTGACTATCAAATAGAATGTTATTTACCGGAAGCAAAACGTCGTTATGGCTACTTTTCATTGCCCCTGTTGTACCGAGGTCGCTTTATAGGCAGGATGGATTGTAAGGCCCACCGCAGGCGCCGAGAGCTGGAAATCAAATCGCTGCATTTTGAAACCCATGATTTCAATTCCAATGAAGTCAATCAAGCCCTCGACCTTGCCCTGTCATCCTTCAAAGTGTTCCAAGGCTGTGATTCAGTGCATGGTTTGAGGTGAAGTGATTTCACTGGGTTGACTGGAGAATTGGCAAGTATTCATCGATCAAGTACCGCGTGTATGCCGCTGCACCTTGGTAGCGGTTGAGGTGGGTGGTGTCGTTGAACATTGATGGTTTGATTACCGGTAAATCCTGGTGGTTTTTGATCACAACACCGGTGGCTTGTTCAATCCGTTGAACCACTACATCCAAACGCTTTTGCCCTTCGTCCGTGTAGGTGATCCAGTCGGTGTTGCGGGGCAACATCACCACTTCAACATGGTCAGAAAATGTTTTGAACTGATTGACGATGCGAATAAATGCTTCGACCAAGTCTTCGCTGAAACGCATTTCAATGATGTCTGCGGTGTGAATTCGGTTGAGGCGGTCATCATCCAGTCGAGCTGGATCGAGTATCAATTGATAATATTCCTCAAATAAGGCCAGCGTTTCGGGTTTCCGTTCGGCTGCGATGGTGCCGCCGCCTTGCCATGCATAGGACCATTCTTCGTCTTCATAATCTGGGTACTCTTCTTCAAAGGCTTTGTTCAACAGCTGTCCCACTTCACGCAAACGCTCGCGCTTTTGTTGATCCCGTTCCATTTCAGTGCGCTTTCTGGGCTCCCGCAACGCCCGGCCAAAATAGTGGGTGATCATTTCTGCTGAAATGCTGTCCCTCAAGTATTTGATGTTGAACAGCCTGATGCCACGGGTGGGGTCTTGCATCAAGATTTCAGACAGCTCTTCGTCATTACCCAACATGGTCAAAAACGAATCTTCCAAAGCCAAAGCGCCTTGGTGGCGTGTGATGGTGGTTTGAAATGGATTGAACTCTAAAATAGCAAGTTTAAGTCGACGATTGTTTTGTTGAAAGGACTCTTTTATTCTTCTGGATAATATGTCTTGAAACAATGGATTCAAGCCACCGAAGCCAAAATTGAACGATTTGATATCAATGCCTTGTTCCTGCATGGCGGCATCAAATTGAAGTGGAGAAAATCC
>JAUHZH010000093.1 GCA_030426065.1 Gammaproteobacteria bacterium | reverse complement strand
AGTCACTGGAAGATTTAGGAGCAGGATTCACCTTGGCCACCCATGACATGGAAATCAGAGGATCGGGGGAATTACTCGGAGAAGAACAAAGTGGTCAAATTCAAAGTGTTGGATTCAGCTTGTATTGTGAAATGCTAGAGCGGGCAGTAGAAGCGCTCAAAAACGGTGAAGAAATTGACATCTTATCCGAGGACGTCAACCACATCGACATTGAACTCAACATCCCCACATTATTGCCTGAAGACTACATCTTTGATGTGTACACCCGCTTGACGCTGTATAAGCGCATGAACAACGCCAAAACCCGAGCATCATTAGATGAAATCAAAGTGGAACTGATTGATCGATTTGGCCCATTACCAGATGCCGCTCAAAACCTGTTACAAGTACTGGGCATCAAATTAAAAGCCCGAAAAATGAATGTGAAGTCATTGATCATGAACGATGAGCAGGCCGACTTGAAATTCAATGCCGTTACACCTGAATTCTTTAAGATGCTGATCAAACTGGTGCAATCACAGCCTGATCGTTATCACCCCTTGCCCGGCGACGGTTTGCGGTTGGTTGGCGAATTTGATTTAGCAGAAGAACGGATTGACGCCATCCATCAGTTGTTTGATATACTGTCACCATGAAAAAAATCCTCATTTTGCTGTCACTTGCGATACCTGCACAAGCCGCCAACTACCTGTCATTGGCTTCTGGTTTGCGCCTTTACGATGTTGAAATCATCGTATTCGATCGTGATTTACCACAACTCAACAGCCACCAAGTCAGCCAAAAACCCGTTTTGGATCTGACTGAACTCAATGCCATGGAACCAGCTGATCCCGAACTGCCCAGGGTCAAGTCCAGTGCCCAAGATGTCAATGGACAAAACGACGACCAATGGCAAGTACCATTGAATGACCAGGGTCGCAATGTCGAAGCCCTGGCTTGGTTTGCCATCAGCAACAATGGCAACAGCAGTCCGGTTTTCAACCGCATCAACAGCCACCCGCAAATGCAGGCCTTATTTTACCAAAAATGGCGCCAGCCAGCGACGCCCTACACCCGACCCGGTTATGTGAAAATTTCCAATTGGCCAGAAGACGCCATGCCCAATGAATCAGAAACAACCGACACCATGGATACTTTTGTCGGTTCTTTGCATGAAACTGAAAAAACGATCACGCCCAAAAGCGACGGCACATTTCGAGGCCAAGTGGCTTTCTCTAAACGTCGGTTTCATCACGCACATGTCAATATGAACCTCTTCAAACAAGGTGCCGATGGCGAGATGATCACCCACAACATAAAACAAAACACACAAATCGATTTGGGCAAGTGGCAGTATTTCGACCACCAACAATTTGGCATCATGATGAAAGTCACACCAGCTCAACTTTGAAAACAAGACCAACATGAAAAACAGCATCAATACCGTTTTATTCATCACCATGGGAATCAGCTTCCCTGTCCTCAGTGTGGCTTCACCTGTATGGCAACTTGACGTGGACCAAAGCCAACTGAGTTATGTCAGCACCAAAAACAAAACCATCGCAGAAAACAACACCGTCAAGTTTCAATCGGGCCAAATCAAGCTCAGAGAAAACAGTGCGCAATTCGATGTGGATTTGATACTGGACTTGACCACCGTAGACACCCAAATACCCATTAGGGATGAACGTGTCAAAAGCCATTTGTTCAATGTGAAAGACCAACCTGTAGCTAAAATCACATCGATCATTCCACAACATTTGCCAATCAATGAGTCAACCACTCAATCTTTCACTTTATCGCTCAATGGACAGACGAAGTCCTATGAGATACCCGTAATGATTCAAAAAGTGAATGGCAACATGATCGTTACCAGCTATGAACCTGTTTTGATCCATGCCAAGGACCATGGATTGAATGATGGCATCGATGCCTTGTTGTCTATAGCCAAATTACAAGCCATCAGTTATGAGGTCCCCGTTGACTTCAAATTGGTATTCCATAAAATCAACCAACCTTCTATCAAATCAAAGGATCAATAACATGGGGATATTAGCAGGCAAAAAAGCCCTGATTGTGGGCGTGGCATCGAACCGTTCGATTGCCTGGAGCATTGCCGAATTCATGCACCAACAAGGCGCTGAATTGGCATTCACCTATTTAGATGAAAAACTCAAAAAGCGTGTCGATAAAATTGCGGAACAAACCGGTTCAGAAATCGTTTTGCCCTGTGACGTGTCATCAGACCAACAAATCGAAGACGTGTTCAAAGAATTGGGCAAATCTTGGGGCGGTTTGGACACCATCGTTCACTCTGTTGGTTTTGCACCGCGCGACTTATTGCAAGGCAACTACCTGGACAACTTGACCCGCGAAGGGTACCAAATTGCCATGGACATCAGCTCATACAGCTTTGCTGCATTGGCCAAAGCCGGTCGAGACATGATGAAAGGCCGTGACGCTTCTGTTTTGACCTTGTCTTATTTGGGCGCCATCCGTGCCATGAACAACTACAATGTCATGGGTGTGGCCAAAGCCGCCCTGGAAGCCAATGTCCGATACATGGCCCATGCCCTGGGCAGTGATGGCATCCGCGTCAATGGCATATCTGCCGGTCCCATCAAAACACTGGCGGCATCTGGCATCGGTAACTTCAAATCCATGCTAGATCACGTTGAGAAGGCAGCACCTTTGAAACGCAGCGTGACACAAATGGACGTGGCCAAAGCAGCTGCATTTTTATGTTCAGACTGGGCCTCTGGCATCACAGGCGAAATCACCTATGTAGATGCAGGCTACAACATCATGGCCATGACCGAAGTGGGTGACTGATATACCCATTCAGCATAAAACACACCAAGCCGCTGTGAATCAGCGGCTTTTTTGTGAAACCCTTCTAAATAATGACAACTGCGCTTGAATTTTATTTACAAATAAGCTCAAATGTTTAAAGGTGCATGCTTTTAAAGCCAATCTGGCAGAAGCTGTCACCTCAAAAGAACACCCGAAGAGGTGTGACTGAACCACTGAGGTGGTAACTCCACCCACAGCGGTTGTTTGTTTGGAGCGGAACTGGGGCAATTCCCCAGCCCTTGAACAAACACCTTTACTGCAGTCGAAATTCTGTCGTGCTTGTTTTGAGTGAAACTAGCGTGCGGGAAGTATGGGGGAACCCTTTGAACAGAGCGATGATATTGAAGCCCTTGGCATTGATTTGTGTGATTATGTTATTTACATTCGCACCGTTGTCGCTTGCCCAAAAAACAAAACCACAATACACCTACTGCGTTGACCCCGAATGGCTGCCGATAGAAGCCATCGAAAACGGCAAACACGTGGGAATGTCCAACGATTACCTCAATTACATGGTTCATCACTTGGGCTGGGAAATGACTTTGGTACCAACAAAGACTTGGAACCAAACCATGGAATACCTGCGTACCGGCGTTTGCCAAATGAGCCCGATGCTCAACCAAACCGAAGAACGCAGTGAGTTTTTGAGTTTTTCCGACTCCTTTTTTAAATCTCCCTATGTATTGGTCGGCCTTGAAAGCGATGATTTTGTTCAAGGACTGGAACCCCTGTTCAACAAAAAATTGGCCGCAGCGAATGGCTTTTTAATGATTGATTACATCAAAACCAATTACCCAAAAATCAAGATCATTCTGAACAATTCCCAAGCACAAAAACCTTTCAATATAGACGGTGTAACCCATGCCAGCATTACTTTGTATGACACAGAAATGGAGGCTTTGAGTGCTGTGATTGATGGCCATGCCGATGCCTTTGTCGGCTCCATGTTTTCAACCAATTATTTGCTCCGACAACACCAAATGGATGAATTGAAAGTCATTGGTTGGGCGGGCCCAGAAGATGTCTTGCGGTTCGGTGTTTCCAAAGAATTGGCGCATTTGATTCCTGAAATCAATCAAGCATTGGCCTCCATTGATGACCGCCACCACAAAGCGTTGTACCACAAATGGAGTAACGTCACCGTCATAGACAACACCAATTACCCATTGATCAAGAACTTGCTGCTGTTGGGTGGTGCGGGTGCCGCCATCATGCTGATTTACATGTATTTGGTGAAACGCTACAACCGCCAGCTGAAATCACAAAATGAAGAATTGAACCGGCTGAAGAAAGCTTTGATTGAGTCCAATGAAAAGTTCAAGAAACTCTCCACCCAAGACCTGTTGACTGGACTGTATAACCGATATTACTTCGACTTGGCCTTGAAAGACGAAACCTGTCGCTACCAAGAAGACAACCCCATCAGTTTGATATTGATTGACATCGACCACTTCAAATCCATCAACGACCGTTATGGACATGCCATGGGTGACTTGGTGTTGCGTCAGTTTGCCAGCATGTTGAAAGAACAAATCCCCGAAATGGATTTGCTTTCACGCTGGGGTGGCGAAGAATTTGCCATTTTCAGTAACAACACCACTGCCCGAGAAGCCCAAAGCCTGTGCATCGACATACAGAAGGCTTTGTGTCTGTGTGATTTTCACTCTGAATTGAAAGTCACTGCCAGTTTCGGTGTCGCCCAACTCGGCCCTCATGAAACCATGAGTGAGTGTTTTCATCGTGCAGACCAAGCCTTGTACCAAGCCAAAAGCACCGGCAGAAACAAAGTGTGTATTTCTGGCAGTGTCCAAGACATCAGCGAACGCCAATCGGGCTGAACCCTTTGTAGTGTCCTGTACTTGGCTGGACTATCAGCGGACTGTGAAAATGCCCCAATACTGTGTTGCAACTTTTGCTAAGGAGGTGGCCAATACCTGCAAGCTGCGCCTTGTCTTGGCGCATTTGATGACTTCTGATAACCTATCCAAGTACAGAACACTACACTTCAATTCTGTCCCACAAGGCTGTATCTAAAACACCGGTCAATGTGGTAAAATATGGCCGCCAATTTACCAGCGATCTTTACTTGGACCCTCAAGTCAACCACCGCTGCTTGTCAAATTGGCTTCATGAGTGATTAAACAACAAGGGGCTTTGAACAACAAAGCTTCTGGCTAAAACGAGGCAAGTACAAGATGTCAGATTTCTTAAAAAATTACCAACAACATGTCGAAGAGCGTGCAGCAGAAGGCGTTGTGCCTTTGGCATTGGATGCCAACCAAACCGCACAGCTGATTGAATTGCTGAAAAACCCACCAGCTGATGCTTCAGAAGAATTGCTGTCACTGTTCACTCACCGCATTCCAGCCGGTGTTGATGATGCCAGCTACGTCAAAGCTTCATTTTTGTCAGCCATTGCCGCTGGAGACGAATCTTCACCATTGATTACTGCCGTAGATGCCATCAAAACATTGGGAACCATGCAAGGTGGTTATAACATCGCTCCGTTGATCAAAGCACTGGACAATGACGCTTTGGCGCCCACAGCGGTGGAAGCCTTGTCTCACACCTTGTTGATGTTTGACAGCTTTTATGATGTGGAAGAAAAAGCCAAAGCAGGTAACTCACATGCCCAACAAGTCATGCAGTCATGGGCCGATGCTGAGTGGTTCACAAGCAAAGACACTCTGGCCGAAAAAATCACTTTAACCGTATTCAAGGTCACCGGTGAAACCAACACCGATGATTTGTCACCCGCTCAAGACGCTTGGTCAAGACCTGACATCCCGCTGCATGCCAAGGCCATGTTGAAAAACGCCCGAGATGGCATCGTTCCTGATGAGGCTGGTGTCATAGGCCCCATGAAGTTGATTGATGAACTGGAAGCCAAAGGCCATCCATTGGCTTATGTGGGTGACGTGGTTGGTACCGGCTCTTCAAGAAAGTCCGCCATCAATTCCGTGTTGTGGCACATGGGTGACGACATCCCTTTCATCCCCAACAAACGCGCCGGTGGTTTTGTTCTGGGTGGCAAAATCGCTCCCATTTTCTTCAACACAGCCGAAGATTCAGGTGCTTTGCCCATTGAAGTGGATGTCAGCAAACTGAACATGGGTGATGTGATTGACGTTTACCCTTATGAAGGCAAAATCACAGCCCACAACAGCGATGAAGTTTTGGCTGAATTTGAATTGAAAACAGATGTGCTGCTGGACGAAGTGCGTGCCGGTGGTCGCATCCCACTGATCATTGGTCGTGGATTGACCCAACGTGCCAGACAATCTTTGGACCTGCCTGAAAATGACGTGTTCCGTAAGCCGCAAGACGTTGCCAGCAGTGACAAAGGATTCACATTGGCACAAAAAATGGTCGGTAAAGCCTGTGGCGTTGAAGGCATTCGACCTGGACAGTATTGCGAACCCAAGATGACCACTGTGGGCTCTCAAGACACCACCGGCCCAATGACCCGTGATGAGCTGAAAGATTTGGCTTGTTTGGGCTTTTCTGCTGATTTGGTGATGCAATCTTTCTGTCACACGGCTGCTTATCCTAAGCCAGTGGATGTCAAAACGCACCACACATTGCCTGATTTCATCATGAACCGAGCCGGCGTTTCCTTGCGCCCTGGTGATGGCATCATTCACTCTTGGTTGAACCGCATGTTGCTGCCAGATACCGTCGGAACAGGTGGCGATTCGCACACCCGTTTCCCGCTGGGTATTTCATTCCCTGCAGGCTCTGGTTTGGTGGCCTTTGGTGCCGCAACAGGCGTCATGCCTTTGGACATGCCAGAATCGGTTTTGGTCCGATTCAAAGGCGAAATGAAGCCAGGCATCACATTGCGTGATTTGGTCCATGCCATTCCTTACTACGCCATTCAACAAGGATTGTTGACGGTTGAAAAACAGGGCAAGAAGAACATATTCTCAGGCCGCATCTTGGAAATCGAAGGGTTGGGCGACTTGAAAGTCGAACAGGCTTTTGAATTGTCTGATGCCTCTGCTGAGCGTTCTGCTGCGGCTTGTACCATCAAACTCAACAAAGAACCCATCATCGAATACCTGAACTCAAACATTGTTTTGCTGAAATGGATGATTGCTGAAGGTTATGGCGACCGCCGCACCATCGAACGCCGCATTGTCGCAATGGAAGCATGGTTGGAAAATCCTGAATTGATGGAAGCCGATCAAGATGCCGAATACGCAGCTGTGATTGACATTGATTTGGCTGACATCAACGAGCCCATTTTGTGTGCTCCGAATGATCCAGATGATGCGCGCTTGTTGTCTGAAGTACAAGGCGACACCATTGATGAGGTGTTCATTGGTTCATGCATGACCAACATTGGCCACTTCAGGGCTGCTGGTAAGTTGTTGAATAAATTCACCGACACACTACCTACGCGCCTTTGGATTGCGCCACCGACCAAAATGGATGAAGCTTTGTTAACAGAAGAAGGCTACTACAGCATCTTTGGCAAGAGCGGTGCCCGCACCGAAATGCCGGGTTGCTCTTTGTGTATGGGCAACCAAGCACGTGTGGCTCCTGGTTGTACCGTTGTTTCCACTTCAACCCGAAACTTCCCCAACCGCCTGGGACAAGGTGCCAATGTTTACTTGGCCTCTGCCGAGTTGGCTGCGATTGCTTCATTGATGGGCAAGTTGCCCACGGTTGAAGAATACATGTCTTATGCAGCCGTGCTCGAAGAAGATGAAGCCGATACATACCGTTACATGAACTTCGATCAATTGGACCGGTACTTGAAAGACGCCAAAACGGTGACTTTGGAGTTGAAACAAGTCAGTTGAATGAATTGAATCA
>JAUHZH010000453.1 GCA_030426065.1 Gammaproteobacteria bacterium | reverse complement strand
ATCCATTCTTTGACTGATGTGATGAACAATGTGGTGATTTGGTTGGTGATGCGGGTGGCCAAGAAGCCAGCGGATGAGAATCACCCCTATGGACACCGCAAGTTTGAAACCATGGCGGTGTTTGCCTTGGCGTCGTTGCTGGTGGTGATGGCAGTTGAGCTGATATTGATGGCGTTTCGTTCAGAGTCGACCCAGGTGATCAGCGAGCCATGGGGTTTGGCTTTGATGCTGCTGGTTTTGGTATTGAACCTGGCCATATCTTTTTGGGAACGGCACTGGGCCCAAAAACTGAATTCAGACATTTTAAAGGCCGACGCCCAACACACTTTGTCCGATGCATTGACCACCCTGGTGGTCATCATCAGTTGGCAACTGTCCGCCATGGGCTGGTTGTGGTTGGATCAGTTGTGTGCCATTGCCGTGGCTGGCCTGGTTTTGTATTTCGCCTTTGGCCTGTTTCAAAAAGCCGTACCGATATTGGTAGATGGCTTTGCCATTGATCCCGATGTGTTGAGCCGAGCCGTGTCTCAAGTCAATGGTGTCATTGAAGTTCGCCAGGTGCGTTCTCGCTGGATTGGCACCGTCAAAGCGGTTGATTTGGTGATTGCAGTCGATGCTGAATTATCCACCAAAGACGCCCACGACATCGCCGATGCCGTGGAGTCGCGTTTGGAACAAGATTTTTCGGTCGCCGACATCTCCATTCACATTGAACCGCATGAATGAATCAATCAAACAACAGGCTGCCAAAGCGCAAGTAAAAAGCATCATCATGGCGGTCGGTCCTGCCATAGCCCAAAAACAAGGGCCCCATGGGCGTGTCTAAGCCCATGAACAGGCTGCCTGCATAAATCAAATCATCCAGCTTGGCTTGCGATTTGAATTGCCAGGCGTTGCCCGCTTCCAGACTCATGCCCACATGAAGGGGCATCTTCAGCAGTTGCCGATCACTCGACAAACGCCTGGTCAGCATCAACCGAGAGAAGAACGTGTGGCGGCCTATCAATTGGCGTTCGGTCATGCCGGATAAATTACCCAAACCACCCAAAAATGTCGCTGCGGCCAAGGCTTGTTCATCATCACCTGTCGATGCTTTGATGCTGGTCAGGATGGTTTGCCGCCCCATTGCAAAGGCTTTTTGCCAATGGATGCGGTGATTGAACCCTTCAAAGTCGGCGCCCAAGTCATCGCTGTGGTAACGGCTTTCCCAATTGAAATACCCTCCCTTGGATGGAAAAACGGCGTCGTTCAAACTGTCATAAATCAACCCAGCCGAAAGGTAAGCCACTTTTTCATTGGGAATGATGTCCAAAGACGGCTGCCCTATTTTGAGTTCCAGCTCATGATGGGCATACCCCAATCCTGCATAAGTGCGAAAACGGTGGCTGATGTTCTTGCCCAAACGCACACCCAGCTCACTGGTGTTCCAACGGTAGCGAGCCACTTCTGTGCCTTCATTGAGGGCAAATCCACGTTGCGTCAGCCCCCTGTATTGAATGAATGGTTCTACAAACCAGTCATGGAATGATCCGAAGCGGTTGAGGTGAGACAGGCCCAATTCAGTG